>WRKB01000142.1 GCA_009778295.1 Betaproteobacteria bacterium
CATCAAATCCACCACTGCCCAAACCGTCCTGACCATCCAGGCGGGCGCTTTCTCTCTGGACGCCGAACCCGAAGGAGCGCCGACGGTCATCGCGGTCGATACCGATGCAAGCGGCAAGGTACAGTGTACCGGCTATGAGGCGGCCAAGATCGAGGGTGTGGACCTGACCAAGGCCGAGGTGATCGTCAGCGCCGGCCGTGGTGTGGGCAAACCGGAAAACGTGGCTATGGTGCAGGCCCTGGCCAAGGCCCTGGGCGGCGAATACGGCGCCAGCCGGCCCGTGGTCGATGCCGGCTGGGTGGACCACAACCGGCAAGTCGGCACCACCGGCAGCACGGTGACCCCGAAACTCTACGTGGCCTGCGGTATTTCCGGCGCGATTCAGCACCTTGCCGGCATGAAGAAATCGGATTGTATCGTTGCCATCAACACCGACAAGGATGCGCCCATCGGCGAGGTGGCCAACATCCTGGTGGTGGCCGATCTCAAGCAGTTCCTGCCGGTATTGACCGAAAAACTCAACGCGCGGTAGAGATCTTCTCTCCGCTTGTACCCGACCAAAAACGCCGTGCGGCCGCCTGTGCCGCGCGGCGTTTTTATTCCTTTTTTTCCCCCGGTTCAGTTCCGCCAAACCGCGCCCCGAAGCCTCCAGCCGCTCACCCGGAAGCCCATCCGCTTCCCTGCCCGGAGCACATCCAAGATATGCGCAGTCGTCCTTCACTCAGCGCAGTTGCATATTATACCAATTCCCCATCAAGGTTGCGTTAAATTTGAGCTTCGATACTCGCAATTGCTCTATATTGAGGAATGCGTTACTCACGAACATTGCCACTTTTTTTGTCATTTCGATGAGCGCAGCGAAGAGAAACTTTTCTTCCCCGGAGCGAAGTGACGAGAAATTTTTTAAACATTTCCAAGAGTTCTTGCCAATTCTTGGAGACTTCTCCCTTTGGTCGAAATGACGAAACAAGATGTGTTGTTCGGTGATGAATGACCGTATTGATAACATTCTGTTTTGAGCAAACTTGATGGAGAATTGGCATCACATAGCCGATCACAGGGACGTCAATGGCTGTTGATGGAATTCTGCTTTCCGCCTGTTTGGGATGTCGTTTTTCTTTGTCCATTTTTTTTTGAGAGCACGCGTCGCGTTAAACGCTTCAAGCGGGCGGCAAGTTTTGAGAGTATGGAAGCCGGCAGGGCATAAAGCCAAAAAAACTTGAGGGATAGGGACATGTTTTGCGGGAGGCGCAGCAGCAGATATTTTTTTTCCCACCAGAGAGGGCGGGCGCAGCACAAATGTGCCTTAAATCCAGAGCCGGACAATTCCATACTCTCCTTATTCAAGCTTTTCCAGAACTCCTGCTTTCTCTGTTCATCCCATAGGTATTGGCTGCCAAAAGATTTGGCTTTGTCAACGCTGCCAAGGCGTAACCCTTGAGCTGTTTCCCGCGCCACGGTACGTTCGAAACCGATGTTTTTGAAATGCCAAAGCATAAGTTCGTCACGGGCAGGCAGCCATAAGCGCCCTTTAGGCAACGCGTTATGCCGTCCGGGGTTGAAATTAGTTTTTTGTAGCGCATCGGGGTTGAATATTGAAAGCTTGTTGAAATCGGCGGCTGGACAACCGCGCGTGATCGCTTGAACAAGTGTGGCATCATTTGGCGGAAAAACCTCGCTCACCATATTAAAACCCAGGGCCGGTATAAGCGTGGCCCCTCTCTCTCGCTGTTCCGCAAGATAGTCCGTCATAGAGCGTTCTGGAACCCAGAGATGTTCGTCCAACGCGGTGACAACAATCCAATCAGCCTTGCCTCTGCTTTCTTGCCAAACTTCATTCTGCAACCGGGTATGCGATAAGACAAAGGATTCCAGATTGGTTCTGACAAATTTTCTGACCTCAACCTTTGGGTGGGCGTGCAGTATATCCAGCGAGCCGTCAGTGGAACCATCGTCATAAATGACATAGCGGTCAATCCAATCGTCGTAATGCCGGAAAAAAAAGCCAAGCATATCAGCCTCATTCCAGCAAATTGTATACAAATGGACAGACATATTGCCTCCAGATTGCATCATAGGTCCAGCTTTGATCTGAGCTGTGCTGGAGTCATGATTGCTCTGCCTGTGATCGCGGCGAGTTCATGCACTTTTTCCACGAGCTGCATATTGGTCGCTATTTTCTTTCGCCCAGCAGCCAGCCAGAGGTTATCTTCCAGGCCAACGCGGACGCCTGGAGCGGACACGGCGGCAATGGCCGCAAGCGGCATTTGCGCTTCGCCCAAGCCGACTAAATTGTAATGGGTCTGCTCAGGCAACCCTGCGATTATTGTGCCGATTTCCAAAAAGCCAGGCTGGGCGGAGGCGATACCGCCGAAGAGTAGATTGGCGTAATAGGGCGGACTGAGCAATTCGTGACGTATCAACACATGCATCATATTCACCATGCCGAGATCAAAGATTTCCAGCTCGGCTCTGATGCCGCGTTCGCGCATTTTTCCCGCCAACGTTTTTACTGTCTCCGTGGTGTTGAGACTGACGTCGTGCGAAAAATTCATTGAGGCAAGAGTGAGGGATGCCATGTCCGGCTTGGCGTCGCCTTGCAAATTCAATACATCAAGGCGCTGTTCCAGCGTAATGGAGCCCCTGCCGGAACAAGAAACGCAAAGCACCAGATCCGGGCACTTTTCCCGTATCCCACCGATTATCCTGGCATATATTTCTTTGGCCAGCGTAGGGCGCAAGTTTTCATCACGCGCATGCAGGTGCACGGCGCTGACGCCGATCTCCGCACAGGCAAGCACATCACGGATAATCTCATCCGGCGTCAGCGGCACAGCGGCGGACATGGAATACGTCGGAACCATGCCTGTCGGGGCCAAAGTTATGGATAAAGGCGGCAAGGCGTCTTTGAGGCTGCTGATCACCTAAATGACCTCCTGCACACAACGCAATCGCAACAGAGCATTGATAATCTGTGGAACTCGCAGGTGCCTTTGGCGTGCTGGCTCGGCAATCTAAACCCCCAAACCGTTACAGCCAGCGATATTTTCTTTGACCACGCGCGCCGGATTACCCACAACAAGGCAATGAGCGGGTACATCTTTGGTTACCACCGCTCCAGCCCCAATGACCGCATTGTCGCCTACCGCAATCTTGGGCAGAAGCACCGCGCCCGCGCCCACAAAAGCGCCGCGTCCGAGGGTCACCTGTCCTCCGATCACAACCCCTGGTCCAAGAGATGTAAATTCGCCGCACTTGAAATGATGCCCTACGGTGCCGCCCCTGTTGATGAAGGTAAAAGCGCCGAATTCGCTGGCAGCGCCCAACGTGCATCCGGCATTGACATACGTCCCAATGCCAAAACGCACGGCCTTGGGCACTATGGACGTGGGGTCGATCAGGCTGAAAGGTGTAGCGTATCCCTTAGCTTGCGCCTCCGTCAGCGCGATCTTGCGATGCCCAGGCGTGAACAACGGAATGATAAAAGGGATGTCCAACAGTTTGGCCGAACCTGCTTCGTCCACAAGCAGGTTCTTGTCCGTTAAATAACATTCGCCCGGACGGTTTTGCACCGCTCCCACAATCGGCACAGCAGCTCTGAACAGGCTTTCTTCGATATCGACAAGGACAGGCGAACCTGTACCGTAAATGATTACTCCGAACATACTCCCCCCCACGTTGCAATTGATTTGGTTATATAATCCAGATGAGGCCCGGCCACTTCCGGCTGAATGGGCAAACTCAGAACAGTCCGGGCAAGCGACTCTGTAACAGGCAGCGAGTCTCGTTCTTTTCCCATGAAGGCCGGCTGCAAGTGTAAAGGTGGCGTATAGTGGATTTCAGTGCTGATGCCGCGAGCGGACAAGTGCAGGCGCAATTGTTCCCGTTTTTCGCAGGTCAGGACAAATTGGTGATATACCGCCCCATCGTCGCGGTGTGTGTGTGAGATCGGAAGAGC
>WRKB01000143.1 GCA_009778295.1 Betaproteobacteria bacterium
GACAACGACGGGCGCAAGTCCGTTTCCTTTTCATATGAAGTCCGGCTCCAGAGCTGCCCGCCCTTCGGCAAGCATGATGCGCACAAAGCGGATACCGTGTTCATCAACAGGCATGATGGGGAAATGCCTGGCGCAAGAGTCGCAACGGACCATTGCGGCCTGCGTGGGAGCACGCAACGCAACCTGATGCTCGCAATGCGGGCAAGGGTAATAAAAAATCAACTCCATTCCGGAGGGGCCGACAGGTTGTTGCGGTCGCGCAGAACTCATGTACGCTCCCGCGTCAAGGGCCATCCCGTCATTTCCGACGGCTGCGGCACGTTCCAGAGGGAAAGGATGGTGGGGGCGATATCCGCAAGGCGTCCTTCACGCAGTTGCGGTGTCGCGCCGCCCGGCTCCGCCAGAATAAAAGGCACGCGATTCATGGTGTGCGCGGTGTGTGGAGCGTTATGCGCATCAAGCATACATTCCACGTTACCGTGATCCGCCGTGATGCAAGCGCGCCCGCCGCTGCCTGTGACAGCTTCCAACATGCGGCCCACGCAGACATCCACAGTTTCACAGGCTGCGACAGCTGCTCGCAGCACCCCCGTATGTCCTACCATGTCGGGATTGGCAAGATTGCAGACCACCAGACTGTACAGGCCGCTTTTCCATGCTTCGAGGAAGCGCCCGGTCACTTCCTCCGCGCTCATGGCAGGTTTGAGATCGTAGGTTTCCACGTCACGCGGGGAAGGAACGAGGATGCGGTCTTCACCCGGCAGGGGGTCTTCTATCCCACCGTTGAAGAAGTAGGTTACATGGGCATATTTTTCAGTTTCCGCGAGCCGCAGTTGCTTTTTACCCATTTGTGAAAGGACTTCGCCGAGTCCCATGTGCAGGGCTTCCTTGGGAAAAGCTACGGGGAGGCTAAAGGAGGCGTCATAGGCGGTCATGGATGCCATACTTGAGAGTTTGGGCAAAACACCGCGTTCAAATTCCACAAAATCCGGCAGAAAGGCGCGCACGAGTTCACGCATGCGATCCGCCCGAAAGTTGAAAAAAAAGATGCCGTCGTTGTCGCGCAGGGTGTTGGGCGCGCCAGGCAGTTCACGTACCAAAATGGGTTTGACGAATTCGTCCGATTCCCCGGCCGCGTATGCGGCCCTGAAACCGCTGACGGCATCGTCGGCCACAACGCCTTTGCCATGCACGAGCATTTCAAACGCTTCGCACACGCGCTCCCATCGCTTGTCGCGATCCATGGCGTAAAATCGTCCACAGACCGAAGCGATGCGGCAGGAACCAAGCTCTTTAAGAGTGCCGTGCAGATCGGCCAAATAGTCTCCGCCGCTGCCCGGCGGTACATCGCGCCCGTCTGTGAAGGCATGGACAAGTGTTTCGACGCCGTGCGCATGGGCAATGCGCGCTAGTGCCTTCACATGGCCGATATGGCTGTGTACGCCGCCATCCGACAAGAGGCCCATCAGATGGAGCCTGGCGTTCTTGTTCTTTATGTCATTAAGGAGGTGTAAAAAAGCAATATTATTATCAAGTTCGCCTGTTTCCACAGCCACATCAATGCGGGTCATATCCTGATAAACTACCCGGCCTGCGCCGATATTCAGGTGACCAACTTCAGAGTTGCCGATATAGCCTGCGGGCAATCCCACATCGCGCCCGGAGGCGGCCAGGCTGGTATGTGCGCATGCGGCGCTCAGTCTGTCAAGGTGCGGCGTTTTTGCCAGGGAGATGGCATTGCCGGGGCCTGCAGGAGCCAGACCGAAACCATCCAGAATAAGCAGCAGGGTGGGGGTGATCGTCATGCGGACACCTCACGGGGAGCAGCGGGCTCCGACCTTCCGGCCCAGAGGGATTCCAAACGGTAGAGTTCACGCGTTGGAGCCTGAAAAATATTCACAACCACATCATTCAGATCCACGAGTATCCATTGTCCGGTCTGATAGCCTTCCACGCTCAGAAATTCCAGTTTCTGTTCCTTGCACCAGGCCAGAATGCCATCGGCCAGACTCTGGGCATGGCGAACAGAGCTTGCACTGACAATGATGAGCGCTTCCGTCCAGGCACTTTTGCCAGCCATACCCAGGCTTACAAGTTGGAGCGCCTTGTGCGCGTACAGCCAGGCGCTCAGCGCTTCTATTTTTTTTTCTGTGGACAAAACGATGAATTGTTCCATGGGGTTCCTTCCACTATAAAGCCACAACAAGCAAAACCCTCATATTTTCCGCTTATCAATGACGCGCACCGCTTTGCCCTCACTTCTGGCGATAGTGCGCGGCGCGACAAGCGTAACTTTGGGAGAGATGCCCAACATGGACCGCATGGAAGCCCGCAGTTCGCTTTCCCGGGCGGATATCTCACGAACCGTATCGGAGAACATCTCCGACGCCAGTTCGATCTGTACCTCAAAGGTATCGCTATGGTTGACCCTGTCGACAATAATCAGGTAGTTCGGCGGATACCCTTCCTGAAGCAGCACTGTTTCGATCTGGGAGGGGAACACATTCACCCCGCGGATGATGAGCATATCGTCCGTCCGGCCCATAAGCCTGCTCATTTTCAGCAGCGTCCGTCCGCAGGAACAGGGCTTGCGGCTTAAAACACAGATGTCCCGCGTCCGGTAGCGAATAACGGGAAAAGCCTGTTTGGCGATGGAGGTAAGAACCAGTTCTCCTTTGGCCCCGTCGGGCAGGACTTCCCCTGTGTTCGGATCGATGATTTCTGCGATAAAGTAATCTTCGTTGACATGCATGCCGGTCTGCTCGGAGCATTCAAAGGAAACCCCCGGCCCCGTAACTTCCGTCAATCCATAAATATCGTAAGCTTTGATACCGAGCTTGTCCTCAATATCCCGCCGCATTTCTTCGCTCCAGGCTTCCGCGCCGAAGATGCCGGCTTTCAAGGCGATCTTGTCTCGCAGCCCTTGCTGAATGAGGGTTTCCGCCAGATAAGCGGCATAGGATGGCGTACAGCACAAAATGGTGGAGCCAAGGTCGCACATAAATTGAATCTGCCGCTCCGTGTTCCCCGAGGACATGGGCAATGTTATTGAGCCGAGCTTGTGTGATCCCCCGTTGAGCCCCGGCCCGCCGGTAAAAAGGCCGTATCCATAGGAGATATGTACCACATCGTCTTTATCGCCGCCAGCAGCCACAATGGCCCTGGCACAACATTCATCCCACAGATCAAGATCCGCCTGGGTGTAAAAAGCCACCACCCGCTTGCCGGTAGTGCCGCTGGTGGACTGAATGCGCACAACTTCGCTTCGAGGCACTGCCAGCAGTCCGTAAGGATAATTTTCCCGAAGGTCGTCCTTTGTCAAAAAAGGCAGTTTAGACAAATCATCCAGAGAGCGGATGTCACCGGGCATCAAATCTTTTTTTGCCATGCTCTCCCGATAAAAAGACACGGCATCGTAGGCATGCCGCACTGTTTGCACGAGACGTTCCGACTGGAGTGCGCGCATGGCGTCGTAAGATGCGCATTCTCTCTCTTGCTGGAAATATTTCATTGTTTCTCCGTTATCTGTAGGTGCCTTTGGGATAATGCCAGGAACAATCCCCCTTTCTCCCTTGGAAGTCAAGGCAGGAAGCATTGTTATTAACCGGAGATGCCATAAACTGGATCAGATTTCCGGATAACTCTGGAAGCGATTCCGCTGGAAAATTCCTGCTTGACTCTCGAAGCTATTGCTGGCTAAGCTATAATTTTACAGCAAATTATATAGTAAAGGGCAGGAGGCACCCATGTCGCAGGAACGCATCACCACCCTGCTGAATGAACAGCGCAGTTATATTCCCCCCGTACACGGCAAGGCGACGGCCTGGATACGTTCGCAGGAAGAGTACGATGCCATTTGCAAAAAGGCTCTGGAAGAACCGGAAGAATTCTGGGGGGCGCGCGCACGGCAGCTCCTGCATTGGTTTAAGCCGTTTGAAAAGGTGCTGGACGCCGACTA
>WRKB01000144.1 GCA_009778295.1 Betaproteobacteria bacterium
GAAGAAAAAAACGAAACCTGGCGAAGTGTCACGACACATTGCGGCGTTATCAACGCGGTTCCTCCTTGGCATTTTGACAAAAAGTGTGCTATCCATCTGGAGGAAGGCCCCCATCAGACAAACGCATTCGTAACGGTATGGAAATGGAAAAAATCTGTAACAATTCCTTGCTCACATATCTCGGGAGACCTCATGTTTGCAAAACTTCTTCCAAAATCCGTCCGTTTTTTTGAGCTACTCCTGAAGCAAAGCGCTTTGTTGTTGAATACGGCAAAACACTTGGAACAAAGTTTTATCGACCCAAGCAGTTTAGACGAAAAATATAAAATAATCGCCCTATTGGAGGATGAAGCGGACGCCCTCCATACACGCATCACCCGCGAACTGACTCAAACATTCATCACGCCCATTGACCGTGAAGATATTCTGCACATCAACCAAGCGCAGGAGGATTGTATTGATGTTCTTCAAAATCTTGCCACGCGCATGCATATCTATGCTTTTGAACATATGCGCTTTCCTTCGTTAAAACTTATGGGAACCATGTGCAGGATGCTTGAGCTTACACAAATGATGGTCATAGGGCTCAGTAAAAAGCAGGATGTGCATAAAACCCGGGCATTTCGCGCCCTGCGTTCCGATTGCGAAATGCTGCTCAGCGCCGGTTTCGCGGAATTATATGACCGGGCTGAATTACAGGAAGAATCCTTTCTGGAGATGCTTAAATGGACACGTGCCTACGATGGCCTGGAACAGACAGTGGGAGAAGTCGTAAAGCTTGCCGAAGCCATTGAAGAAGCGGTGCTCAAAAGTGTTTGAAATTCCTCCACTCCTCATTCTCGTTGTCCTTGTAGCGCTCGTTTTCGACTTCACAAACGGCGCGCATGACTGCGCAAACGCCATTGCAACGGTAGTGTCCACCAAGGCGCTTTCCCCTCGAACGGCGGTATTGATGGCAGCGGTACTGAACCTTATCGGGGCGCTGCTAGGTGAGGAAGTAGCCCATACCCTAGGTTCGGGCATCGTCAATCCCGAAATAGTTGCCGGCAGCCACATCCTCGTACTGGCTGCCCTGATCGGCGCAATCGCCTGGAACCTTATCACCTGGCATTACGGCATTCCGTCTTCTTCGTCTCATGCTCTTATTGGCGGACTTATCGGCGCAGCTGTGGTCCACGACGGTTTCAACTCCCTCCATGGTATGTCCATCGCCCAAAAGGTTCTCATTCCTCTGGTATGTTCTCCTTTGGCAGGCTTTGCAGCGGGTTTTCTGCTCATGGGCCTTATTACCGTATTCCTGTACCGCTCCAACCGCACTAAGGTAAACCGCGCCTTTTTCAAACTCCAAATGCTATCTTCTGCATTCATGGCTACGAGCCACGGACTTAACGACGCCCAGAAAACCATGGGCGTCATCACGCTGGCACTGCTCATTTTCGGCCAGATAGACGTTGTGCATGTTCCCTTGTGGGTCAAGCTGGCTTGTGCATTGGCCATGTCGGGCGGTACGGCTGTGGGCGGATGGAAAATCATCAAAACCATGGGACACCGTATCTTCAAATTAGAACCTGTCCACGGGTTTGCGGCGGAAAGTTCCGCATCTTTAGTCATCACCGCAGCCTCGCTTTTCGGCGCCCCCGTCAGTACCACGCATACGATTAGCGCCTGCATTTTTGGCGTCGGAGCGACGACACGCCTTTCGGCAGTGCGTTGGGGCGTCGCGGGCAATCTTGTGCTTGCGTGGATTTTGACTCTGCCTGCTTCAGCCGCCATCGCTGCCATCAGTTTCCTGATTCTTGACGCATGCGGCCTGAGCTAAACGTACTTTCAAAAATACTTCGCGCCGAAATGCTCACCTATGCGGAAACGTTTCCCCTATCTGCATAAACGGCAAAAAATCCCGCCAAGGTGTGGCATATTGCTGCAAGTTGCCGAATAACGCCATTGGCATCTATTTTGCAGAATGTCTTGCAATTCTCTAGAGAATGGAAAAAAGCTCCGCCGGAGGACAACGTGAACAGCCCCGCTGAAAGCCTGCAAAACATGCTTTGTATCCAGCCTATCAGGTCTCAAACTACCATAGGCAACATAGAAAATGATGTTCTCCATGCCTTGACGGCTTACGGTTCAGCCACACTCTCGCTGGAACTCGTCACTTTCCTGCGATATGTAGAAGAAAATGGACATAAGATTTCACAGGAGCTTGCCGCCAGCATAGACCAATTACAGGAGCTTTTTCTTGGCGCGGTGCATCAGGCGTTTCAGCTTGCGGGCGTTACTGTAGATTCTCGCATGATTATATCGCTGAACCGGCAAGGGAAACTTCATATAGAAACCGCCAGCGCTGAACAAGAACAACTCAAAGAACTTCTTTCCTTTTCCAAGGTATTACCAGCGCTGCTCAAGTTGATCAGCATCCAAAGCGCTCTCTTGGATGGCGTAGCCAATCTTCAACTTGTGATCGAAACGCAGGCCAGTGGAGACAGGGAAAAACTTTCCCAGCTGCATCAATCTCGCCGGGTATGCCTAAAGGGGCAACTTTCGCACTTTTACAACACATAGCTCTTGCTTTCTTGTTCAAAAGGTATAATATTTTATTGCATAGCAAAGGGGGCGCACTGGTTTCGACGGGGATGGGAAGCCAAAGTTGCAGGTCGAGGCGCCGCTGGCCTCGTAAAAAGCGGCAAAAAAGTAATTGCCAATAACGATTACGACTACGCCTACGCTGCTTAGTAGCATAGGATATTGATCGCTTGACGATCACACTGAACCGGCTGACGCCTGATATGCCGGAGAGGTGACACGCTATCAGGCTGGCGGCTGCTTGCGTTTGCCGGGGCAGTTCGCAAGACTTACGGTGAACTGGTGCGGGTTCGCTCTGACCGAGGGCTAAAGCCATGCGCGAGATATATTCTCGGTCTATGCCTGTAGACGCTTTGATGTGGAATATTTTCGGACGGGAGTTCGATTCTCCCCGCCTCCACCACCCTTAATCTAACGAAGTCCCGCGAAGCCTAAAGCAACGCGGGATTTCACTCTTCCTGGGCATGATACCCCTATTCGGATAGTTTGGGTGCTGCAGCAATCCGGAGCAAGAAGATCAGGAGAACAGGCAAGCCTAAGCCGCATGCCCATATCTCAAGGAAGTATCCGCTGCACAGTTATTGTGTGTCGTGTTACTGCCTTGAAGCGTTTATAAAAAAGACATGCATTCCCCTCGGGAAGGATTCTGCCTCAAAAGAGCTTGCGGAGAAAGTGAGCGCCAGACTGCGTCTGGCCGCCGGGATACCCCTGGAGGCGGCATAACGTGATGTGAATAGTGCATGTCCGGTAAAATCGATTAAATCTTAACTACTACAACTCAGTCAAATACACTGTTACGACTCCCCATAAAATTTATATAAAATAAATTAAGGTGATTGAGATAAAAATGAAAACCGCTTTTCGAGTGCTCAGCACCATAAGCCTCGCGCACTGCTTGAACGATACAACCCAATCGCTTTTAATCGCTATCTATCCTCTGTTGCGGGATAATTTCGGATTGAACTACACTCAATTGGGTTTTCTATCATTTACCTACCAAATGTGTGCATCGGTTCTGCAGCCCTTGATCGGAAGCTATGCTGACAAGCACCCCATGCCGTATTCGCTACCGGTGGGCATGTCTGCCACCTTGTTCGGCCTTCTAATCATGGCCATCGCTCCGGGATATTTCTGGCTTTTAATCGGTTCGGCCATGGTGGGAATCGGTTCTGCCGTATTCCATCCAGAATCGTCCCGTGTGGCGCACGCAGCCTCGGCTGGGCGCTATGGACTGGCGCAGTCTATCTTTCAGGTCGGAGGTAACGCTGGCGCGGCTTTTGGCCCTCTTCTAGCCGCCCTGTTCGTCATGCAGCACGGTCAGATCAGCTTGGCCTTTTTCGCACTGCTGCCTCTAGCCGCCATTATTTCTCTGGTCTTCATCAG
>WRKB01000145.1 GCA_009778295.1 Betaproteobacteria bacterium
CCCGAGGAGTTCGGCGGGATTAACGGAGCGGGGACCAGACAGGAGCAGGGAAAGTTTCTCAACGCCGGACGCCCGCAGCAGATCCGGTATTGACTTCCTGTGGCAAAGGTAGTCGGACAAGCCCACCATGTTTCTCTGGCCGAAAAGGGTGTGTTGCATCGGTTTCCGCAGATCGCAGTCCACCAGCAGACAGTAATTGTCCACCCCCTGGGCAAGGGAAATCCCCAGGTTGGCGCAAATGAAGCTCTTTCCTTCGCCGGGGGAAGCGCTGGTCACCAAAATGGTCCGGGGAATTTTTCCCGAAGCCGGGAACAAGATGCGCGTCCGCAGGGCGCGTATGCTCTCCGCCACCGGGCCGGTAGTCGCTGTGGCGAGGAGAAGCCGGTCATCCCATTGTCCTGAATGCGGTGCATCGGCAGCACCAACAGGGGCCGCCGATGCAGAGGGAACTGCCGGTTCGAATTTCCGAGAGGCGAAGCTGGTGCCCTCTTCCGGCACCGTTGTTGCCGACTCCATTTCCATGGTCATCGCCTCATCTGCCCGCTTTAATGCCTTGAATACCTTCCCCACGAAAACCTCCGACTACTTTAAGAAATGAAGATATTGCAACAATGACTCAGGCAGCACCTTACCAAGCAGGGAAATGTCACGGGTGTCCGGCAGCACTTCCATCACCACCAGAACCAGCAGAAGCACAACAGCCCCTCCTCCGCACATTCCAAGCAGGTGCATACTGGCCGTCCTGGCTTGCCTGCTGACAACAGGCACGGCCTTTTCCTCGCCAGGAAAATGCAGTTCATCGACACTCTCCACAATCAGTTTCGCATTGATCATCGGCTTGTTTTCCGCGAACCCTGACAGCAGGGCATGATCACAAATAATGTTGATCAGCCGGGGCGTCCCCTGACTGACGCGATGCACCTCGGCAATGGCATCATTGGAAAAAATATTGAGATGCCGTGCCCCTGCATGGCGCAAGCGAAACAAAATATATTGCCGGGTTTCCGGGAGAGAAAATCTGCTGAGATGAAAGCGGATGCCGATGCGCTGGCGCAACGGCAGCAGCCGGTCGTCGCTCATACGCTCATTGAGTTCCGGTTGCCCAACCAAAAAAATCGACAGTATGTCTTGTCCCTGTTCTTCCAGATTGGAGAGCAAGCGTATTTCTTCCAACAGGTCCACCGGGAAAACATGGGCTTCATCGAAAATCAGCAGAACCCGCTCATTTTTCCGGTGACATTCCTTGAGCAACTTGTCGAATTCTACCAGAAATAAGGCCTTGTTGCCATCCCAGGTCAATCCGAGTTTCTGGGCTATGTAGGAAAAGAATTCATCGCGCCGTAGAATCGGATTATTGAGAATGCAAAGGTGGATATCCTGTTCCAACGAGGAGACAAGAGCATGCAGCAAAGTCGTCTTGCCTGCGCCAACGTCGGCGGTCAGCACCAGGAAACATTTTTTGCTGAGGATGCCGTACTTGAGGATGGCCAACCCTTCCTGGTGCGTTTCGCTCATGAAGACCACGGATGGGTCGGGCGTCAGAGCGAAGGGTTTTTTGGTCAGGCCATAATATTTGGTATACATGTTGAGGACGTTCGCAAGAACTGGGAGCGGGTTTCAAATGATGATCATGCCCTTGAGCTTCATGTACACGATGGCCCCTATCAGCAGAACCGCATAACCGGCAATGAGGGCAAGACTGATACGAAAAATAATCCGGTCCCGTCTGGTCTCAGCGTCTTTTTCGATAAACGGTATGGCGCAGATGACCGGAACTCCGATATATGCCTCCAACTCTCCGATCTGCTTGAAAGAGGTATCGGCGAAGTCAAAAAGCAGAACAGACCCAAAACTCAGGCCCAATCCCGCTGCCATGGCAACAAATACTATGGTCAGGAAATTGGGTTTGAACGGTTTCTCGGGAACACGGGCAGAGTCGACGATCTTGAATTTGCTGCCTTTTTGATTGCGCTCAAGGTTTTCCACGGATTGCGCCTGGAGACTCTGAGAGACCAGTTGATCGTAATGACGGCGCAGTTCATTGTAATCACGGGTAAAGCCAGTCCATTCCGCTTCGCGGACAGGAACGGCTTCAATCCATTTTTTATACTGATCAATCTGCGGAGGAATTTTTTTCTGCTCTTCCCGTAGCTGTTCGATGGTGCCCTCTATCTGTTTCAATTGGAGCTGCAGCTTGCTGCCTGCCAGGTGCGCCTGCGCCGACTTGCCCGCGCCTGATGATGCCCCATTCTGTCTGGCACCACCTCCTTTTCGTATCTTTTCTTCCAAGCGCTGGATACTCTGTTTGATATGACGCACCTCCGGATGGCTCTCCGTATATTTTCCCAGCAATTCCTCCAGGTAGGCCTGCTGCCTCAGCAGTCGATCCCCATCGGTTTCCGGATATTGCGTGGAAGAACGCGATTCAGAGGGGGCCTGAAGTGACTCGATGCTACGCTGCACATTGGCCTGCTCTTGCACCATGACCTTGGTCCGTTCAAGCTCTTGAATCGAATTCTGGATCTCCTGATTTTGCTTCATAAGGGCCTGGAGCTGCGTAAGATTGCCTGCCCGCTGTTCCGGCATCTCATTGAAATATTTCAACTTGTAATCCCGCATCTGCTGCTCTTTCTCGTCCAGCACCTTCTTTGCCAAGGCCAGCTCGCTTTGGGTATATTTCGCAATATCCGCAGCCCGCTCCTCGCGGTACTTCATATTCTCCTCGATAAACAGGGCAGCCAGTCCATTGGCGACCCTGGTTACTTTCTGCGGATCCCCTCCCCGAAAAGATACGCTGAATATATCCCCTTTGCCGGTAGATTGGATGGTGATCTGTTTACGCATCATTTCAATGACATCTTCAAGAGGCAATTGTTTCCTTGCCTCCTCGTACAAGGCAAACTGGTTGATGACCTTTTCAAGATTGTTGCGACTGGTGACAAGTTCACGTAATGTGGCCAGAGATTCCTGCAACCTGATCCTCCCCTGCTCTGGGTCCATTTTCCCGGGACTGATCTGCTGCTGTTCATAACTGAGCACAGCAGTGCTCTGATAGATTTTGGGAACGATAACGTAGTACACCAAGCCGATGGTTATCCCCAGCAGCAGGCTGCTGGCAAGGATCCGCCATCTGGATAAAACGAGATCAACATATTTTTTGATCAACTGACGCTGCTGATTGCTCATAATCTTTCAAGGTATTTTTTGACGCCATCAACCTTATGTCGACAGCAAACACAACCACCTGCGTAATCGGTGATATTCACGGCTGCCATACCGCGCTCATCCGCTTGCTGGACGAGGTGCGCCATCGAGCGGATACGATTGTGTTCCTCGGCGATTATGTCGACCGAGGTCCAGATTCCAAGGCGGTGGTCACCACAATTCTGTCTTTGAGTTCCCGGCATCCACGGATTGTGCCTCTGATGGGAAATCACGACTTCCTGTTCCATCAATATCTCATGGGTGACGACAGCACCCCTTTCCTGCAGGTCGGAGGACGAGAAACGCTGGCTAGTTATGGTCTCACGCTTGCGGCAACGCGCGAAGAAATGAGGCGGTGCGTCCCGGCCGACCATATCGCCTTCCTGCGGAGCCTGCCCCTCTTCTGGGAGGATCAGCATGCCATCTATGTGCATGCCGGCTTGCAGCCCGGCCGCCATCTCAGCCAACAGACCATGCAGTGGTGCCTCTGGGCACGCCGCTCTTTTCTCGCCAGTTCATATAATTTCGGCAAGCCCGTTGTTTTCGGCCACACCGTTTTCAGCGAACCGTATTGTACCGCGGACAAAATCGGCATCGACACAGGAGCCGTGTATGGCGGACGATTGACAGCCCTATTGCTGCCCGAGCGCGAGATGATCAGTGTGCCGCGGGAAAATTCATGATCTCCTAAGAAGTTATGGTAGTTGAAAGAAAAAAAAAGACAAGGGAGCACCCTACAATTCCCTAAAAATTAATGGCGCGGTCTGGGTCATG
>WRKB01000146.1 GCA_009778295.1 Betaproteobacteria bacterium
TTCTTCCGGCGTTCTCCCGGCAAGAAGAGGCGCCTCGGCATCCGCATCGGCGGATGCCAGCCGCACGGCAGCCATATTGATCAGCGAACGCTGGCGATTAAGGTAGCGAGCGGCAATATATTCTTTTTCAGGATGTTTTTGCAGCCAGTCATCACCCTTCCTCAGCAGTTTTTCCACCTCATCCGCGCCGACCCAGTAATGCTTCTGCCGGTCAAACACCGGAATGAGCACATAGAGATGCTTGAGCAGGTCGCGCAAGCGCACATGACTCCTGATGGTCAGGTTCACATATTTGCTCTCGCCCCAAGCGGGAAAATTTTCATCCGTGGCAAAGGTCTGGTAATGCACTTCGTAGCCCAGCGGCTCAAAGACGCGGTTCAGCATGTTGTATTCTCCACGGCAAGGCAGCATGGCGACGGTAGCCGTGAAATCCAGGGCGGAATCGGACAAGGCCTGATGGTTGTCCGCCCGGCCTGTCATGGCGGTGCCGAATACCCTGGCAATGGCCGTGCTCAAAAATGACGACGAGACATAGGGGCGGTCATTGACATAGTCAAACAGCCCGTCTCCGCCTGCCCCGCTTTTCCCCCGCGCAAGGTCAAGGGGGTCTATGTCCAGAAGAAGCGCAACAGTCGTCCGCGTGTCCGAGATTTCGGGATAGAACACATAGGCTTTGCCGTGCCCAAGCTCAAACACCTGCGGGCGGTATGGGTTTTTGTGAAGCAGATAGCCGAGTTCGGTGGTGTTCTGTCCGGTGTAGCTTATTGTAAGAAGCATATGTTCACCTGCGTAAATACATTGCAAAATACATTGTGAGATGGCTTCTACGCCGGCGGCACTGAGGAGAGTATCTGCTCTCTCAGCGTTTCCGGCACAAAAATGATCGCGTTTCTTCTTCCATATACGCATTTTCGCGATGCCGTGATTGTCTTAGCGTGCTGCCGTTCCAGATCCCGTAATCTTCAACGATTTTTTTGCAGCAATGTAAACCCACACGGCGCAGGCTGGAAAACTGCCCTCCCTTGCCGGAGGCGCGTGGGGCTTTCGGTCTTCCCGGAGGAGTCGAAGAAGCCTTCCGGGCGCGCATCGTCTTTTCCGAAGAATATAGCGGATATATCTGTGAACGCGTCTGGAGTACGGATCAGGTGATTGAGCCGCTGCCCGACGGCAGCGTGGAACTTACCTTTATGGTCGGCAGCAAATATTATCTTCTTTCCTGGCTGTTGCAGTTCGGCGGCAGCGCGGAGTTGTTGGAACCTGAGTCCTTGCGTGAGGAGCTATTGGAAGCGGCGCAGGCAATGTGTGAGATATACGCACTGGAAAGGGATGAATAAGCGCAATGATGTCAAAAAGGCTGGTGCGCCTTGGGATTCTCGAAGACCTTGGGCACATCTTCCGGTGGAATCAGTGTCGGGGGATGTTTGGGTTTCATGGTGGCCTCCTTGAGTTACTTGACAAACAACGGGTAGGGCTTGCCTAGGATCGTGAATATCCTAATTGATTTTGGAGTGGCTATAGGCTTCCATGACCTCTTCATGGCTGACGTCAGGGCATGCATCTTCTTCATTGATGGGTGCATCAGGGTCAAAGGAAAGCCCCCTGAACACGGCAACAGCGTTTCCGCGCTGCAGGCTATTGTGCGTATCCCATTTTGTTGCCGCCATGTGACGTTTCTGCTCGTCGTTATGCCAAGCAATCTTCTCCCGCAGGCGTTCCAGGGCCAGTTTTTTATTCGCCGCCTGGGTTCTTGCGGTTACTGACATTGCCACAAGGCCTGTGGGCACATGGGTTATGCGTATCCCCGTTTCCACCTTGTTGACGTTCTGGCCTCCTTTGCCTGGGCTCCGAAAGCTTTCCACGCGTATAACGCGCTTGTCGCATTTGGCGGGATACACGTCTAAATTGCTGTACGCGCCGTGAATGGATTCATCGTGGCGCATGGCGGATACTTTGATAAACCAGTTTTTCCGGCGATGCCCCTTGCGCACCGGACTGGGGCAGATCCATTGCACGCTGCCTGCCACCGGAAGATAACCCGAAGGTATTTCCACCAGGACGCTCTTGTACGGCGTGAGTCTTTTCCGATCAGCCTCAATGGGAGCCCCCTGCCGTACTTCCTTAACAAGCGCCTGGGGATTTTGGCGCAGGAGCCACTCCAGATACAGGCCGACCGCCAGTTCGCATTCAATGGGGCCGCGTCCGGAACTAATCTGAAAGAGCATCAGCCACCTCCTTTCAACACGATAATCGGCGCAAAATGATCGATGACCTCGATGAGCATGCCTGTCTGGGCAGCCAGCACCGCGTCAATCTTCTTATAGGCCCAGGGCGCTTCATCCAAAACATCTTTATCCGCACGGCAGACAATGCCCTTCATCATTTTTCGCATCCGCTCGACTGAGCCTCTCTGGGCTGCCGCTGCGCGAGTCATTGTTCTTCCCGCGCCGTGGGAGGCGGAGCACAAAAAATTCTCGTTCCCCAAACCTCTAGTCACCCAAACCCCATCCCGCTGGTTGGCGGGGATGACGCCGAGTTGTCCCAGTTCCGCTGGCGTGGCCCCCTTGCGGTGCAAAACACGGCTGTTTTCTTGTAAAACTGCATGGTTGTGGTTTTCGTTGATCATGGAGCAAAGATATGCCGCTGTTTCCGCATCATCAAAGCCAAGTAGCGCCAGCGTGGCTTGCAGCATCATCCTGCGGTTTTCCAGGGCGAATTCCGTGGCCCACAGCATATCCTGCACATACGCCTGCCCCAACTCGCAGTCCAACGCAATGAAACTGCCTTTGGCCTTTCTGATGTACCAATCGGCAATATCATAGCCTGCTCGCCTGGAGCCGGAATGAATGGTGATGCCCACATCGCCACGGCTGTTCACGCCAAGTTCCAGAAAATGGTTGCCGCTGCCGAGAGAACCCAACTGCCTGGCGGCAGTCTTGTTGACTTTGTCATTGAGGATGTTTTCTTCATCGGCGGAACGGAAAACGACAGGAACGAAACCTTTGCCTTCGCCCATGGCGGAGGGCACGGCTCTTTGCAAGCGGGCAAAAAATTTTTCGCGGTCTTTTGGACGGCCCAATCCAATTCTGTCGGCGTTTTCCCCCACATTCACGTGACACATCCCGCAACCGATGTCGTACCCTACAAAAGAAGGCGAAATAAGGCCGCGCAGGAGAGCAACTCCGCCAATGCACAGGTCGTATCCCGGGTGGACATCCGGCATGATTGCCAAAGACTCCAGTTCAGGCACGGACAAGACCCGGAGAATCTGGTTTTGCGCCTCCCGCTCTATGGCCTCCCACGGAACGGTCAGGTGAAGCTTTGGGTGGCGCGCTCCGTACGATGTCTGCATCATGGTGCTAGTCCTCGTATATTGTAACCGCAAAACAAGAAGTCTTTTTCATGAACACGTTACCGTCTACATTGTGGAACTGGCTGTTTATGGTAGACTGAACGCAAGGCAAGTGTGTCCAGCCATGGCTCAAAAAACTTATGTGCAAAATCCCATCCGCACTCCTTCCTCTTCACGCAACTTGAGCGCCTGCTCCTTTCGCAGGGCGGCAACGAGCCGCTCATGCGAAATATCCGCCGCAGCCTTGCCAAACCTGCCCGCGCACTGCGCACGCACGACCTGAAAATCTCCCGGCGTCAGGTGCGGCAAGGCCAGCAATTCCCGCCGCAAGTCGGGCGGCAGGGCTGTGTTGCAGAGCGGGGCCAGCAGCTTGTCATAGAGCGCCGCAAGCTGTTCAGGCCGCGCATAGCTGAACGCGATTTTGGCGCTGAAACGGCGCATGGCGGCGGCGTCCATCGTGTCGCGCCTGTTGGTGGTGCAGATGCAAAAGCCCCGGCATTCCTCAAGCGCGGTCAAAAATTCGTTCACCAGGGTGCTCTCCCACGAATGTTGCGCCCTGTCGCGGGAATAGATAAAGCTGTCGGCCTCGTCGATCACCAGCACGGCCCCGTCGTCTTCCGCGCGGGCAAAG
>WRKB01000147.1 GCA_009778295.1 Betaproteobacteria bacterium
TCAGTTGTGGGTGTAGATCGCTGTGGAAGGTGTCGGCGTTATACCCGCCGAGATCCGCTTCGATACCGCGAATGGCAAGGTTCATCAGCGCCATTTTGCGGGTGGTCGGGTTCGCGTCCTGTCCGTAAACCGCAAGGTTGCCGATATTGCCCGAATGGTTTCTTACAAAATCAGTGGACTGCACAAACATGCCGCCGGACCCACAGCATGGGTCATACACGCGGCCCTTGAACGGCTGCAAAACCTCAACGAGTGTCCGTACCACACAAGACGGAGTATAGAACTCGCCTGCCCGCTTGCCTTCCTGCTCCGCAAATTTCGCGAGGCAATATTCATAGGTGCGACCGAGAATATCCTTGTCAGTGCCGTGTTCTATCATCTGAATATTGGTAAACAAATCAACTACTTTTCCAAGGCGGCGCTTGTCGAGTTCGTTGCGGGCATAGTTTTTCGGCAAAATGTCTTTCAGCCTTTTGTTCTCCTTCTCAATAGCCCGCATAGCATCGTCAATCACCGTGCCGATTTCTTCTTTATAGGCGGCTTCAGCGATGATGCTCCACCGTGCCGGGGGCGGCACAAAGAACACGTTCGCTTCAGTGTAGGCGTCCTTGTCTTCCACATCGTCATCGTCAGCTTCAAGTTTGTGATATCGTTCCTCGAACTTGTCCGAGATGTACTTGAGAAAGATAAGCCCCAACACAACATGCTTGTATTCGGCAGCATCCATATTGCCGCGCAGTATGTCCGCCGCCGCCCAAATTTGCTGCTCAAAACCTATTTCCGCAGTGTTCTTTTCCGCCATAGTTCACATGCTCACTTCGTTGTTGTGCGCAAAGCCAACTGTAGCGCTCATAACACGCAGTATTGGATGACCGTGAGCGGCAAAGACTTCGCGTGTGGATAATATCAGGCAGAAAGCCAAAAGGCAAAAAATCCCTGCTGCCTTTTGTGTGGGGACAGTGTTGGGAAGAAGTTAGGGATTACGATCTCGTGTATCGTAACCCATTGATTTCCCTGGTGGCAGTACAGGGCTTGAACCTGTACCCCCCGTGTGAAGAAAGCATCCAAGGCTTCCGCAATGTCGGACACCCGCCCCCCTGGCTCTGCTTCCTGCATGGAAAATCTTGACAAATAGAGATATAGCGTTACAGTGTATATATAAAATATGACAGGAGCAAGCCATGTCTCAAACAACCTTGAGCATACGCATGGATGCAGACATAAAAAAGCGTTTTGACGCCTTTTGCGCGGATGCGGGCATGAACGCTACCGTAGCCGTCAATATGTTTGCACGTGCTGTTTTGCGCGAACAGCGGATACCCTTTGAAATTACCGGCAGTGATGATCCTTTTTACAGCACCAAAAATCAGGCCCGGCTCAAGGCGGCTATGGAGCAGCTTGCAGCCGGAAAAGGCACGGCCCACGATCTGATTGAGGCCGACAATGGATAAAATCTGGTCTGACGGGGCTTGGGAAGATTATCTTTACTGGCAGACTCAGGATAAAAAGACGCTCCGCCGCGTCAACCAGCTATTGCTGGACATTGATCGCAACGGGCATAAGGGCATCGGTAAGCCGGAACCGCTCAAACATGACAAGCAGGGGTATTGGAGCCGGAGAATTGATGACGTGAACCGGCTGGTGTACCGGATTATGGAGAATCGGATAGAGATCGCCCAATGCCGCTCCCATTATGATTAGCGACAACCGGAATAACGGGTACTCGCCTGAATCATACCAAGTTGACCTGTACTTCCTTGCCGAGTACAGATGCGGCGCGGGCCAGGGTGGAGAGGGCCAAAGCGTCGTTTTCCGGGTCTAACAGGCGTTCAAGGGAAGAACGGCTGGTGCCCATGCGTTTCGCCATCGTCACCTTGGAAAGCCCCTGGCGCTTCATCTCCTCCGCAATCTGCCAGGAGATGACCTTTTTCACGGCCTGAGCGTTGACCTCTTCAAAAATACCCTGCTCATGCAGAAAATCGTCAAAGTAGCCACCGGCATGAACCGGATCCGCTTGTTTTTTGTCGTTCATACTTTGCCTCCAAAAAGTTCGCGCATTCGCTGTTTTGCAAGCCGCATGTCTTGCGTGGGTGTTTTTTGCGTCGTCTTTCGGTAAAACTTCGCGGCAGTCCGTTTCTTACTGTAATTAGGGATGTTGGGAAGACAACTCCACTTCCCAGGAAAACCCTTGCTTTCAGCCGATCGATTTCTTTTTGGTGTGGGGAATGGTGTGGGGAAGAGCAAAGGGGCTACGACATCATGTGTCGTAACCCCTTGTAATTTTTGGTGGGCAGTACAAGACTTGAACTTGTGACCCCCGCCGTGTGAAGGCGGTGCTCTACCAACTGTGCTAACTGCCCATTGGAAGCCGCAAGCTATACTTTTGCGCAGTCACTGTCAATGGGTGGACACGAAATCCGCCGTATCAGCGGCTCATCAGCGGGAATTTCCTCGCAGGCCTTGCCCAGTTCTTTTGCATAACGCTCCGCTTCACTGTATATGCAGGCACAGTATTGCTGGCGGTATAAACCCCATTTTTTGGAAAGATCGATGCCTTCCTGCCAGGCCGGGCGGAAATCCCGGTACAGAAACACCGTGTTATAGAGTCTGGCGGCTTTTTCCCCTTCCTCTGCGACGATGTCATGCGCCTGGTGCCGCGAATAGAGCAAGCTGCTGGTAAACGCGTCAAAATGCGCCTGTTCCGCCCATCGCGCCACATGTTCGAAACGCAGCGCGTAGCAGGCGCGGCAGCGCACATGCCTGTCCACGTTTGCGGGTACCGCGCGCAGCCACTGTGGCAAATCCCAGGCTGCCTGCTCCGGATCGGGCCACAGCAGCGGCAGTTCCAGACGCTTTGCCGCTTCCAGCAGGGCGGCGCGGCGTAACAGGTATTCCTTCAGAGGATGGATGTTGGGATTGTAAAACACGCCCGTAACGGCGAAACCCGCATCCCGGAGCATCCGTACCGGCATCAGCCCGCAGGGGCCGCAGCAAATATGAAGAAGGACGAGGCGTATCGTCATGCGGACTATGCCCGCAGCAGGCGTACTTCAATGTGCATGTTGTGGAGTTTTTCCAATTCGCGCAGACGGGCGCGTTTTTCATTGAGCAGATACAAGCCGAGTTCAAGGGGCAGATCGAAGCTGCAAACGCTGCCGGGGTTCATGCCGCGCATCTGCCGGCTGAAGCCGCGCAGGGTTTGCAGGGCTTGCCATTCCATATTGCGGCGCAGGCCGGAACCATTGCAGCAGGGACAAAGTTCGGTGGTAACGGCGAGCGCGGAGGAGCCAGTCCGCTGGCGTACAAGCTCAAGCAGTCCGAAGGGGCTGATCCGCCCGATGTCATGTCGGGCGCGGTCATTTTTCATGGCTTGGCGCAAAACCTTTTCAACATCGCGCACATGATTTTTATCACGCATCTCAATGAAATCTATGACTATCTGGCCGCCGATATCGCGCAGGCGCAACTGCCGGGCTATGGTCTCCGCAGCTTCCAGGTTGGTTTTGAGGGCCATGGCTTCAAAATTGCCTTTACCGTGGATTTTTCCGGAGTTGATATCGATAGCCATGAGCGCTTCGGTCTGGTCGAAGGCAAGGCGTCCACCGGAGGGCAGGTTGATTTCGCGGGAATAGATCTGTTCAAGCTGGCGCTGGATATCAAAACGCTCCCAAAGGCTTTGCCGGGGATCCTGGTGGAGTTTGACCAGACTGGTCTTGCGTGGGAAGAGCAGATTGATGGTTTCGCGCGCCGCGTTTGCGGCAGCTTCGTCGTCCACCCACACCTCGTTGATGTCATCGGTCAGGTAATCGCGTGCGGCGCGCCTTGCCAGGCCGGGTTCCTGGTAGACCAGGGCCGGGGCGGACTCGTCGCCCGCTTTGGTGCGAATTCCTTTCCACAGGCGCTTCAGGTATTGCAGGTCTTTCTGCAGGGTGGTTTTATTCGTGCCGGCGCTGACGGTACGCACGATGACGCCCAAGCCGGAACCGGGATC
>WRKB01000148.1 GCA_009778295.1 Betaproteobacteria bacterium
CCGCCAGCAAGGGACGGATGGCGGCTTTGAGATCCCAACGGCCCATGCGAAAGGTTCGTAGCGGCTCACCTTGAAAGTCCTGCCCGGCGCGCAGCAGGGTGCGCAGGCGTGCGCGCAGCAGATCCGGGTCCAGGTGATCTGTAGGGATGGGAGGACTTGTTTCCTGGCCTGGCGGCGGAGTACTCCAATGGTGGAGATGCGCGCCTATTTCCGCCCCCAGGCTGTCGCGCATGCGGGCCAGGATGACGCGGGCCTCGGGGTTCGTAAAAACAGGATAGGTACATAGCAAGCTGAGCGGGAAACCCAATTCCCGGGTCAGCGGAGCAAGTCGCGGCAGCAGGGAGACGTTTTGCACCGTGCAATCAGTGGCGGCATAGCGGCCGGAAAAAAGGCCTTCTTCCTCCACATCCAGGCTGACGACCACGCGCAGGCGCGCATCTTCTGCGGCGCTGTCCTGCTGGGTCTGGTTTGTATCTGGAGTAGGCGCTTGCGTCATGGCTTTCCCGGTGCTAGGCTGCATCCCCTGAATGGGGGCTGAAAAATTTTGTGTATAGTAGCTGTTGTGATTTTTTTCTGCAATCCCGGGTACTGAACGCATCCGCATGCGCATAGTCCGTATCGTTTTTTTACTGCAGGATCTTTGCATAGGGGGTACGCAGCACCAGACTGTGGCTTTGGCCTCCGGTCTGGATCGCGCGCACTTCGCACCGGAGCTGTGGACGCTTTCCGGCCCCGCTGAGCTGGACGCTCTGGCGCGCGAACACGGCCTGTCAGTGACGCATCTGGGCAGTAAAACATTTCCGGGTCTGGACTCCTTTGCCGCCTTATGGCGGAAGCTGGGACGGGAAAAGCCGGACATTTTCTTTTTATGCACGGCCTTGCCCAATATCTGGGGCCGTATCGCCGGGCGTTTACGAAATTTGCCCCTGGTGATGGGTTCCTGCCGGGGAGGGGGCGCGCCTGTGCGCCAGCATGAACGCTGGCTTTGGCGTTTAACGCGGCACATCGTGTGCAATTCCCCGGCACTTGTCGAAGTGATGGCCGGACTCGGCGTGCCGCGCAACCATATGTCCTTTATCGCAAACGGTGTGGATACGCGGCGTTTTCAGCCGGGAACCCTGACTTTTTCGCAGCGAGAACCTATCGTCTTGTGCGTGGCCCGGCTGGTGGAGGATAAGGATCATGCCTGTCTGCTTGATGCCTTTGCCAAAGTACTCGGGCAGATGCCTGAAGCGCGGCTGCGCCTGGTAGGCGAAGGCCCTCTGGAGGCGGAATTGCGTGCCCGCGTGGCGGAGGCGCCGCTGGCCGGCAGAGTGGAAATGCTGCCTGCAGCGACAGATGTGGCGGCCTGTTGCCGGACAGCCAGAGTGTCCGCATTAAGTTCCTCCCAAGAAGGCACGCCCAATGCGTTGCTTGAAGCCATGGCCGGAGGCTTGCCTGCCGTGGCAACGCGGGTGGGAGGCATCCCCTTCCTGCTTCGGGAGGAAAACGGCCTGCTGGTTCCGGCTGGAGATTCCGGCAGCTTGGCGGAGGGGCTTTTGCGCGTCCTGCGCGACCCCGAACTTGCGCAATGCATGGGCAAGGCCGGACGAGCCCGCGCGGAGCGGGATTTTTCCTTTAATGCCATGATTGCGGCGCATGAAGAACTTTTTTTGCGTGTTTTGAGGTCCACAGTCTATGAAATGTAGCCTTTTACATACCGGGGGCATACTTTTTTGCGCTGTATTGCTTATGCACTTTCTGGCTTCGATTTCCGGCGCTTCCCCAGTTGAGGAGCACCGTGAGCTTTGGACGGGCAGTCTGTACAGTTCCACCTACAGGGCGGGGATCTGCATCAGGAGCAACGGAGACATGTACGGCGCGCTGTATTTGCGCCAGGCCAGCGGAGCGGTGGACAGGTACACGATCGTCGGAAAGGTCGACGGAGATCGCATTACGGCAAGCCATCATTCGGGGCATACATTTATTGGCAGTTTTACATCGGAAAACACAGTGCGGGGCGAATTAACGCTGAAAAACGGGTATAAAATGGATGTACAAGCCTCGCGCAGCCCGGACCCTGAAGTAGACGAATTTTGTCGACTGGTGCAGCAACAGTAGGGGTATACATGCTTGCAATCTGGTTTGTGTTCGTATTTATCCAGTGCGTCCTGCTCTTTTTTGTCTATCGGGGGGGACGGGAGATGCTGCTTGGCGGGGCTGCTGAATTTCCCTTCCCTCCGTTGGGGGCGGATGCGCCGAAAGTGGGCGTGGTAATTCCTGTTGCGGGGCAACGCTCCGGCATGGCAACGGCATTGCGCTCCCTGCTGGAGCAGGATTATCCCTGCTATGAGGTGGTTTTTGTCACCGCCGAATCGGATGACCCGGCTATGCCGTGCATCCGGACATTGACGGAAGAATTTTCTCACGCCCGGCATGTTACTGCCGGCCGTGCGTCGCGCTGTGGGCAGAAAAATCATAATACGCTGTGCGGCATTGCGGCCTTGGGCAAGGATACGGCCATCTATGCCTTCTGTGACAGCACACATACGGCGCCGCGCGATTTTTTGGGTACGTTGGTACGGCCCCTTGTCGCGGGTGAAACTGCCTTCAGCACCGGTTATCATACTGTGGATGCCCTGGACGATCAGCCTGTGACGCTAGGCTACCAAATTACCGTGATCTTCATGCGTTTGCTGCAGGCGATATCCGCGTTCACCCAGCCTTGGGGGGGGGCCATGTCCATTTCGCGCCCGGCGTTTGAACGGTATAACATTGCGGAACTATGGGCCGAAAATGTGGTGGATGATTGTTCCCTGGCGGGTCTGCTGATGGCGCGGCGCGGCTATATGCGCCTGTGTCCTGCGGCACTTCTGCGTACACAGGCTGCGGCGCATGAGTGGGAGCAATGGGTGGCCTGGTTCGATCGACAGATTTTATTTTTGAAGTTCTGTACGCCCGTAATGTGGTATCTGATGGGCTTGGGATTGGCGCTGCTCTTTGCGCCTACGCTGTGTTCCCTGGCGCTGCTCGTTTTTTGGCCCATGGTCGGCTGCATACCCGTCTGGTCTGTACCTGCCGCCGCCGCGCACCTGATTTTTTTGCTGTACTTTGCTCTTGCCCTGCGCGATTTTAGCCGCCGCCGCGCGCCTGCTCCTGCCTGGCTGTGTGCCTTTGCGCTCAATTATTGCCTGATGGCCTGGGTGTATGCCCGCAGCATAGCTTGCAGGCATCTGCGCTGGCATGACACGACCTATTGCGTCGGTGGAGGGGGGCGGGTGCTCTCGCTGGACAGACAGATAAAGCGCGTATAAAAGCAGTAGCGCATGATGACACGTTCCGATCTAGTCCGCATCAGTTTGCGCCAGGTGTTGCGCCAGCGCAACTACGGCGTAATATTCTCCATAGCCCTCGGGATTATGGCGTTTGTCACTCTTTCGGTTCTGGGAAGGGAGATTCGTTATAATATCGGGCAGGATATGCTGTTGCTTGGTGGCGTGAACGTTGTAACCGTCTTTTTGGACGACAAAAAATTTCCCGACTCACCCAGGCAGGAGTTTCTGCCAGAAACTGTGGAAGCTATCCGCAAGTTGCCCGGCGTACTCATGGTCGGCCGCAATACCATGGATCCCAGAATATATCCCACTCGCATCCACGAACGTTTCGTGCCCGTCTTTGCGTCGGGGGTGGATCAGTACTTCTGGGAAATTTATGCCGCGACTCTGCAGGAAGGACGCTTTTTTACGGACGAGGACATCAAGGAGCGGCGCAGGGTATGTCTTCTGGGCAGGGAACTGGCCAAGGAATTTTTCGGCGACGGGAATCCCATCGGCGAACCCGTATATTTCGGCAATGAGGCTTTTGAGGTGGTAGGCACCTTCAGCGGGGTGATGATGGGCGACTGGGTGCGCTGGGCTTTTTTGCCGTATACCACGGCCGTAGATAGAAATTTCAGCGAAGGCATGATTGACCGCATCTTCGTCCGGACTGTAGCTTGGGAAGACGTAGACCGTCTGGTTCGGGAAATTCCG
>WRKB01000149.1 GCA_009778295.1 Betaproteobacteria bacterium
GGAGGCCAGATGCGAGGCGCCCGCCACGCCCGGCGTGTCCGGCAGGCAAAAATGAACCCGCTCAATATCTTCATGGGTGGCCAGTTCCGGTCTGTATTCGGTCACGCCCGGGATGTCGAACAGCCCTTCTTCGCGCAATTGGTCCTGGGTATAGAGCAAACGCTCCTCCCGCTCCGGGTGGGTGGGGGAAACAGCCCAGTCGAAAGCCGGAAAAAACACCACGCCGAGTCTTGTGGAAGCGCTGAGCATAGGATGAAGTCCTCAATTCCTTATGCGTCGAACAGCATTTCCAGGTCTTCCCTGGTCAGAGATTTCCAGCTGTCTTTACCGGGTATAACCGCCTCGGCCATGCCGCGCTTACTTTCTTGCAATTTGAGAATTTTTTCCTCGACGGTATTCTGGCAGATCAGCTTGTACGAGAACACCTGCCGCGTCTGTCCGATACGGTGCGTCCGATCGGTGGCTTGACTTTCCACAGCCGGATTCCACCACGGATCATAGTGGATGACGTAGTCTGCCGAGGTCAGGTTGAGACCCGTTCCCCCGGCCTTCAATGAAATCAAGAATATTGGGATATTGGGGCTGTTGTTGAAGTTGTCTACCTGCTCGAAGCGATCCTTGCTGGTGCCGTCGAGATAGCAGAAGGGAAGAGCACTGGCCGTGAGCCACTGGCGGATGATATGCAGCATCTGAACAAACTGCGAGAAAACCAGCACCTTGTGTCCGCCTTCAACGATGTCCATGACCATGCTGATGAAGGCCTCGAATTTGCCGGAGGGCAGGTTGCTGGAAAAACCGGGCAGTTCGATTTTGAGCAGGCGCGGGTGGCAGCAAATCTGGCGCAGCTTGAGCAGCGCATCAAGAATGGACATTTGGCTTTTGGCCATGCCCTTTTCATCCACGTCGGCCAACACCTGGGCGCGCAGCTTTTTGGCCAACGCGGCATAAAGTTCGGCCTGTTCGTCTTCAAGGGCGCAATAGGTGACGCTTTCCACCTTGGGCGGCAGATCCTGGGCCACTTCAGCCTTGGTGCGCCGCAAGATGAAGGGACGCACCCGGCTGCGCAGGTATTCCAGGGTTTCGGCGTCCCCATCGCGAATAGGCTTGACGATGCCGCGCTGGAAAGAACTCTGCGAACCGAGAGAACCGGGCATGAGAAATTCAAAAAGCGACCAGAGTTCAAAAAGGTTGTTTTCAATCGGCGTTCCGGACAGGCACAGGCGCATGCGCGCCTTGAGACGCCGAACGGAACGCGCCGTGATGGTGTGAGGATTCTTGATGTTCTGGGCTTCGTCCAGAATGACGGTGTTGAAGGTGTATTTCTCCAGTTCCTCCAAATCGCGCCGGAGCAGAGCGTATGTGGTGACGATGAGATCGGCGTTCTGAATCTGCTTGAACATGTTTTCGCGCTTGGTACCGTAGATGATGAGGCGCCTGAGTTCCGGCACGAATTTTTGCGCTTCCCTGTCCCAGTTGGGCAGCACGGAGGTGGGCACCACGACAAGGTTGGCGCCTTCACAATTCTGTTCCAACATATACTGTATAAAAGCAAGCGTTTGTAGGGTTTTACCCAGGCCCATCTCATCGGCGAGGATACCCCCGAACCCGTATTCGGAAAGGAAATTCAGGTATGACAGGCCTTGTTGCTGGTAGGGGCGCAGGGAGGCGACGAGCCCATTGGGGGGAGGAATGGATCGTACCTCTTTGAAGGAGCGGATTTTTTTACGCAGCGTATTCCAGAAGGGGCTGGTCCGGACATCGGGTAAATCCTCCAGAATGCTGTCCAGCACAGGCGCTTCGAACTGCTTGAATTTGGTCTGCGGCGGTTTTTGCGGATCAAACCCGAGGGCTTGCAACTTGTGGGAGATGCTTTTGAGCCATTCCAGCGGCAGGCTGGTATAGGAGCCGTCCTTCAACTGCACATAGCGCTTGCCGCGCGTCCAGGCCTTCCAGATTTTTTCCAGCGGCACGGACTGCCCGTCGTATTCGATGGTAATGTCCAGTGAAAACCACTTGTCCTTCTCATTGCTTTCCACTTCGGCCGTAATGACGGATTTGGCCGTGCGCACCTTGTAGCGGGAAAGCGCCCGCTCTCCGTAAACCCGGTAATTTTCGACCAGACCAGGATAGGCGTCGAGCAGAAAGGTAATGGCTTCCTCCGGTTCCAGGAACCAGAGCTTGTTGCTGCGATGCTGGAATCGCATCTCCGAGAGCAGGGCGATGAGCGCGGCTTCTTCTTCCTGGTTGCGCCGCACCAGATAACTTGCGCCGCCGTAAGTGTAGCTGCCGGTCTGAAAATCGGGATTCGGGCCGGGCAGGGTGAATTCGCCGTGTCTGGTTTCGTAAATATTGTCGATTTCCAGCGTGAGCAGGCTGCCTTCTTCGTCCAGAAACAGCTTGGGGTTGAACGTGGCGGGCTGGAAGATGGGAGCCATACTTCGCAAAAAATGGTCCGGTTCATACAATTCGGACGTGGGGATGCGGGTCCAGACCCTGTCGAGGAATTCGTGGATTTCCTGCTGGGGCACCACAGGCCGGTTGTATACTATATCATGAATCAATTCGGGGGCGAAACCCGTCTGCACCGGATAGAAACTGTGCTTGTAGCACACCCATAAAGGCATCTGCCCGTGGAAGGAGGCCTCTTCGTCTTCGTCCATAATGGAAAAAGCCGGCTTACCTTCCCGTTGGAGCAGCACGTCAAAGCTGAAACCATCATCATCCAGCGTAGGCTTGAGCTTGAGGAGGAAGGGCGTTGCCTCAATATGGCAAGGGAACTCTGTGTCTTCCCACAGTAAATAGTATTCTTTGCATATGGCCCAGAAGAACCAGGAAACGAGGCCTGCGGGGATTTCTATACGATGCCCGTAATAATCGAGGTGCTGACCGATCTGGCGGGCCACGGCGGGAAGTTGCGGAGAAAGATCGCACCATTCCGGATTTTTGATGAAGTGTTCCAGGGTAATTTCGCCGTGAACCGTGGATAGCCCGGACTTGTTCTGTCTGCCCCGGAAAAATGAAACAAGCAGTCGCCTCGGCTCGGGATGAAAGCGAAAAATGAGATAGTGCCGTCCGGACTCGGCCTCCATGTCCATGGAAAAGAAGGAACGGAAACTTTGGCGCCATTCCACGCGCGGAACGGCTATTTCGCTGACTGCGCCGCTTTCCGGGTCAAACGCGACGGCGGCATGCACTGCCAATGCCGCCACATGCTGGCATATGCCGCTGAAGGCTTCGTGGCAGTTGCACATATGAGTCACATGCCGTTCTTCGATCTGCAGGCAGATCTGGGGCGTGAAAAATTGCAGATCATCGCCTTGAATACCGGCATCCAGAAACCAATGCGCCGGTTCCTTACGAATGGTCAGCTTTGGAGATCCCATGGCGAGAAGCTCTCTGGCGCGTTCCCGGATATAGTCGGGAATGGATTCGTTCACAAAGGAACGCAACAGAATATAGGCTGTATGGTCATTACCGGCGGGCATGCGTACTCCCTGGAGCATCTATGCTTAACATTGCCGCTTAATCACTCAATTTTTTATAGGTATTTCCTCATCTAGATATCCCACCTATATCACATTTTCAAGCAAGAAGAAACATGTTATGAGAAGTCCATGGGTATATGCTGTGTGCGTCAAAAAAAACGACCCCGGCGTCCGGTATTGGGCCGGTTCGCCTTTTTTTGTGTTCTGTCCCTCATCGTTGCCGGCCTTTCCCATGCGGCCCGGCTTGAAAAGAATGTTCAGGCTGCACAGGAGCAGAACCGCCCCGTGCACGGCGATCGCATCATCTTCGGTGTCATTGGCGAGGCTTCCAATCTCATCAGTTGTCTGGCGACCGACAGCGCCTCGCATGAGGTCAGTTCCCAGCTTTTCGTGTCGCTCCTGCGCTATGACAAGGATCTGCAGCTTGAACCGTATGCGGCTTCCTCCTACGAAGTGCTGGAGGACGGAAAACTGCTCCGCTTCACACTCCGTCCCGGCATTTTGTGGGAGGATGGAGTGGAATTGACCGTTGACGA
>WRKB01000150.1 GCA_009778295.1 Betaproteobacteria bacterium
CCATGCTCCTGCCGGGCATGAAGATAAGATTGTACTGGTGTATAATGCCTTGACCTTGCCTAAGGAGTTGCCGGCTAAGGTAACGGCGGAGCCGCCGTACAAAATTTTGGCTGTGGGGCGTTTTGCCCGCACAAAAGGCTTTGCATGCCTTATGACAGCCATGGCGCGCCTGAAACGCGAATCTTTTCCTTGCCGTCTTACCCTGGTGGGTGACGGTTGGCTGCGCATCGCGTTGCGCAATTTACGCGCCCGGCTGCAGCTTGAGGATTGCGTGGACATGCCCGGCTTCGTGCCGCATGACGGGATGCTGGCGCTGTTGGAAAGCCACCATATGCTGGCCGCGCCTTGTGTGGTGACAGCGACAGGTGACCGCGACGGTATCCCCAACGTGATTATTGAGGCGCTTTCACAGGGCGTGCCTGTTGTATCCACGAATGTCAGCGGTATAGGAGAGATCGTCTTGAACAACGAAACGGGGATTCTTATTGAGCAGCGCAATTCCCGTGCGTTGGCCGACGCTATCAAAACTCTTGCCACGAACCGCAAACAGGCCTTGGCGATGGCAGAAGCAGGCAAGCGGCTTGTGCGGCGGATGTTTCATCCACGGACGAATATACAAGCATTGTATACGCTGTACGTGGATCGTTTCAACGCCGTGCGGCGTCCGGAGCGGTAATGGTTGCATCCGCCGCGTCTGTGGAGCTTGTGCTCAGCATTGATGTGGAAGAAGAGGGGCTTTTCCGGGGCACGTATGCCAGAACGAACTCCACAGTATGTAATGTGGCCGAGCTTGTGCGCTTGTCCTCCTTGCTTGAGGAGTTTACGCTACCGGTGAGCCTGCTGTGTACGCACAGCGTTTTTGCCGATACCGCAGCCTGCCGGAGCTTGGCGGATATGTGCGCGCGGCATCGGGTGGAGATAGGCGCGCACCTGCACCATTGGAACACGCCGCCTGCCGGGACGGACGGCAAGAGGGAGCTGGACTACGAGTCGCCGGGCCGGGTACCTGAAGACTTGCTCAGGGCGCGCTTGGCGCACCTGTTTGCATCTGGGGAGGCTTTTCTGGGGAGGCCGCTGACGAGTTTCCGCATGGGGAAATGGGATTTGCACCGCTGGCACTGGCCTTTGCTGGCGGAGGCGGGCATATTGGTCGATGCGTCGGTGCGCCCCCTTCATTATGCACATGCCGGGCCGGATCATTTTGATGCACCGGCGGATCCCTACATGGTCAAAGTACAGGGCCATGAGATCCTGGAAGTTCCACTGAGTTGTATGCCGATTTGCGCTTGTTTGCGGCGCTTGCGTCCGTCCTCCGGAGCCGGGGGAGCAGTACGTACGCGTCTTGCAGCTTCCGTGCAGAAATGGGGCGTACTGGCCCTGTTGCCGGTCTATCATCCTCTGTGGGTTATGAAAGCCGTCACCAAACGGCACCTCGCCAGGGGAGGCAAGGTACTGTCGCTGACTTGGCACTCCTCGGAAATGATGCCGGGCGCAACGCCACATTTGCCGGATGTGTACGCAGTGGAGCGCTTTTTGGAGAAGATGCGCGGCTATCTGCGTTGGCTGGAAGGGTGGGTTGCCATACAGGGACGGACGCTTGGTGATCTGCGGCAGATATGGAATACGAAGAACCTCGGCCCGGGTGCAGGCGGAGCCGGCGCGTCATCCGGCGACTGGAGGTATTGATGTCTCAGGAAGATGCGCAGCAGCGTGTTGCGTCCATGCCGCATGTGGCCTATGTGCTGCTCTGGTATCCGGTATTCACGCAACCCTTTATCTTCAGGGAAGTGGAAGGATTGAAAAAGGCGGGCGTGCCGCTGACGGTCTACAGCCTTTACGGCCGCGCGTTGCGGAAATGCTCCGATGAAATGCAGGCGGCTGCATGCCAAACCTACAGTTTCGGCATGCGGGCGCTGGGACGTTTTCTCCTTGCCTTTCTCTGGAGGTTTTTCTCTCAGCCAGGCATCACGTTTGGCCTGATGCGGGAAACGGTCTGCCGGCGCTGGCTGAATATGGAGTCCGCTGCGGAAGTCTTTTGGGGCTTTCTGGCCGGCATATATTTTGCCCGCTTGTTTGTCGAAGCCGGCATTGATCTTATCCACGCCCCCTGGCCCAGGGGATCGGCCACGGCTGCCTGGGTGGCTTCGCGTCTTTCGGGGATTCCTTTTTCTTTGACCGCGCGTGGCGACAATCTGGATCCCGTCGAGCCAGACCTGCTCGACAAAATGGAACAGTGCCTTTTTATTCGGGCCAACAACCAGGCGGATAAAGCGCGTATGCAACACATGCTTTCCCCCGTTTCACGGGAAAAGATTGATCTGGTTTACAACAGTCTGACCCTGCGGGTGGAACACTGTCAGCCTGTGCGTCTTATGCCGCCGGTACGCCTTTTGGCTGTCGGACGCTTTTCTGCAACCAAGGGGTTTGAGTATCTGCTTGAAGCATGCAAGATTTTAAAAGATAAGGGTTTTTATTTTATATTAACGCTTATCGGTGGCGGCGGTCTTTCCACCGGCGGCTATCTTGGGCCGCAGTTGACTAGGGTGCGTACCGCGCTTGGACTGGAAGAACAGGTACGGATGCCGGGGCTTGTGTCACACGATGAACTGCCGAACCTGCTGGAAGAGCACGATATTTTTATCGCGCCTTGCGTCATCGCGCCCAACGGAGAACGCGATGGGATTCCTAATGTCATCATCGAAGCCATGGCCTTCGGCCTGCCGGTGATCAGCACCCAGATCAATGCCATTCCAGAAATAGTGCGCAACGGAGAAACCGGCATTACGGTACCGCAGCGGGATGCAGCTGCGCTGGCCGCGGCTGTGTTATATATGCACGCCCATCCGGAGGAGGCTCGTCTGATGGCCGTAAACGGTCGCAAGCTGGCGTTGGAAATTTTTGATGAGACATCTAATATCCAAAAATTACGGGAGATGTTTGTCACGCGTTATGCATCTTTTATACAGATGTTTCCCGCAAATTTTGACAAGTCCGGCGGCCTTCAGTAGGGAGTGAAGAATATGCGCACGGTTTCCAGCATAAAAGGATTTGCGGATCTCTTTCCGCCGGAGAGCAGCCGTTTTACGGCCATAGAGATTGCCGCGCACCGCATTTTCAGTCGGTACGGCTATGTGGAGCTGCGCACGCCTGTTGTCGAGCATACCGAGTTGTTCTGTCGCTCCATCGGCGTAGAGACGGATGTTGTACAAAAAGAGATGTATACCTTTCCGGATCGGAAACAGCGCTCACTTACCCTCAGGCCGGAAGCCACGGCCGGGGTCATGCGGGCCTATATCGCCTCCGGTCTGCACAGCAGGGAGAGTTTTTCCAAGTTTTTTTCCTTCGGTCCCATGTTTCGTTACGAACGTCCGCAAAAGGGTCGCATGCGGCAGTTCCACCAAATTAACTGTGAATGTCTGGGAGGAAGCTCCCCGCAGACGGATGCCGAACTTATCAGTATGCTGATGACATTTTTACGGGAAATCGGCATTGCGGAGGCCTCGCTACAACTTAATTCTCTGGGCTGCCCCGTCTGCCGCCCGGCCTATCGTCAGCAACTCACGGCATATTTGCGTTCGTTGGCGTCCTCGGCATTTTGCGAAGACTGCCGCCGCCGTATGGAAACAAATCCTTTGCGCGTTCTGGACTGCAAGCTTGCCGGGTGCCGAGCGGCTACGCAAAACGCGCCGCGTATCATGGAATACGCTTGCCCGGACTGCCATGGACATTTTGACTGTGTGCTTGAACTGCTCAAGGCGTTGCATCTGCCGTTTGAATTGAACCACCGATTGGTGCGTGGCCTGGACTACTATATGCGCACGACATTTGAGGTGGTTTCCGGCGATATCGGCGCGCAGTCTTCCATTGCCGGAGGTGGGCGATATGACGGACTGAGTGAAAGCCTGGGCGGCCCGAGTGTGCCCGGCGTAGGTTTTGCCTGCGGCATGGAACGGCTGTCTTTGTTGATGTCCGCGCCGAAGACAAGGCCCCCGGATTTTTTTGTTGTCTGCGTCGTCAAAGAGGCTCA
>WRKB01000151.1 GCA_009778295.1 Betaproteobacteria bacterium
TGCGCCGATCTTGCCGGTGTCAATCACATTGGGCTGCCCGGGGCGCACAGTGTCTCCGCACCCCCAATACATCTTTATGACCATCTTCTCCGGCTTGTAGTTCGGATCCGTCTGCCTGCCGGAGGAGTCAGGAGCGGATTGCCGCACAGGCGCGATAAGCGGCAAGTATTCTCCCATTTGCATGCCGGGCGGAATCATATGCCAGGCTTTGGGGATTGCGCCGCCTGCCGGACCGGGCTGCGCGCCCAGTTCCAGGTTCACCATGCGGTGGTTGCCTCCGGAGCCGGGCATGCCTGAAGACACGGTATGAAATTGCATTTGATAATTTGGCGTGCCCTTGGTGTAATTTGCCGGAGGCGCGATTTCTATCTTCGGCAGGGCAGCTTGAGCATAACGGCCGGGAACAGACAGAAAAATCAGGGTAAAAGCAAGCAGGGCCGGAATAAGCTGCCAAAATCGCATATACTGTATGTCTGTGAGGCGGCAGGATTTTTTATAAGGCAAGCAGCCGTAAAAGCAGTTCATAGTTTGTCGCCTCCTGGTAATGACGGGTGTACGTTGTAGCTGTCCGCAACCGGATATGCACATCGGCGATTTTTCACTGTGCGCCATCGCTATTTTCAGGTGCCATAGCGAAACATCCGCATGGCCCAATGGTGAGTTGAAATGCTCTAATTGTGTATTTCCGAGCTCTTGAGCAGTTCAATAAGATACGGCTTCCACACCTCGGGATGGGCGAGCGTCTGGTGCCCATAGGAATGCGCACTTTCCGGCATTTCAACATAACGTCCTTTGGGCACATTCTTGATGAGCTGCTGCATCAATTCCAGATCCGTCGCATTGATCAGATCGTCTGCGAAGTTCACCGCAAAAAGCGGCGCATGGATTTTCGCGAGCTGCGACGGAGGATCATAATCCCACGAGGATTCAAACCAGTACAGGACATCGTTTGCATCATTCTTTTTCGCCTGCTCGACGAGGGTGTCATACAGCCGTGACGCCGCCGCGCGATCTGGCGCGGCAGCATGCATACGCGCGGGGTTGCCGGTCATCAGCGTGAAGACCGGCATCACGCGGGTCCATTGTGTCGGATTGACAGTGTAATCGCCATCTCGCCAGTCGGGGTCGTGGCGAATTGCGCTGGTTATCATCTGACGCCACAGCCAGTTGCGCCCCGCCATCGGAACGGGCTGGCTGGCAATCGGCATGAGCGCGTCTGCCATCTGTGGATACCGTTCTCCCCACATCCATGTATGCATGCCGCCCATTGATGTGCCGAGCACCAGCCGCAAGTGGTCAATCTTCAGCCCTTCAACCAGCATTCGGTGATGAGCTTCGATCACGTCCGTATACCCGTAGCGAGGAAAACGCGCATGCAGACCGTCGCTGGGTTTGGTTGACCCGCCACGGCCCAGTCCATCGGGCATCACGATGAAGTAACGCTGCACATCAAGTGGCGCACCGGGCGCGAACAGTTCGCGCTGCATGAGCGGAGTGAGGTATGCGTTGCCTGTGCCGGTTGTACCGTGCAGCAACAGAACGGCGTTTGTTGCCTTGCCTGAGGCGTCGCGCTGTAGAGTGCCAAGCGTCGAATAATGGATGCGGACTTCCGGCAGCGATGCGCCGTCGGAGAAGCGGAAATCGTGCATTACGAAATCTCCGCTTTGCGGGTGCAGATTTTCGTCCGCAGCCTGTGCGGATAATGGAAATGCTATACAGCTGGTGACGAACAGCAGAAACAGTGAACGGGACAACCGGATCATGATGAGAGCTCCCATTTTATGTATTACGTGTTGACGATACCACATGCACGTTCACGTCACAGGTATCGCCACTGGAATAAAAATCGCCGCGCGAACATATATTCCCTTCTATCATTTCTAACGTTCCGGCCAGCAGTTCGTCAACAGCGTTTCAAGATAAACGTCCGCCCCGTGCCCGCCGGAACTGCGGGCGCTCATGGGCGCGAATGCCGCCAACTGCCAAGCTGTCCCGTTTCTGTTTTCAAGGATGAGGATTATTTCAGGTCCTCCATGACCCTGTTCAGTTCCTGCGCCATATGGGACAGTTCCTGTACGGATTGGGAGGCCTGAGTCATGCCGTCGGCGGTTTCCGCCACAATCCTGCTGATTTCCTCAACAGCCCGGTTAATCTCTTCGGAGGTGGCGCTCTGCTCCTCAGCGGCCGTGGCAATGGAAGTGACTACCGCGGAGTTGGCCGAAGCCAGTTCGACGATCTCCATCAGGGCCTGACCGGAAGTATTAGCCAGTTCCGTGGCCTCGGTGACGGCCTTGGCCGCGATACCCACCTCGCTGATGTTGGTACGCGCGGATTGCTGGATAGCCGTAATATTGGCGCCTACCTCCTGTGTGGCGGACATGGTCTTTTCCGCCAGCTTGCGCACCTCGTCCGCCACAACGGCAAAGCCCCGTCCCGCCTCGCCCGCGCGGGCCGCTTCAATGGCCGCATTCAAGGCAAGCAGGTTGGTCTGGTCCGCGATATCGGAGATGACGTTCATCACCCCGCCGATGCTCTCCGCCTGGCTGCCCAGCCCCTGCATGTTCGTCTGAAGCGTTAAGGCCACCTTGTTCACCTGGTTGATGGACTGCACTACCTTGCCCACCAAGGCGGCCCCGTCACTGGCCTTGCTTCTGGTCGCCTCGGACTGTTCCGAGGCATGGCCGGCGCTTCTCGCCACCTCCAGCACGGTGGAATTCATTTCCGTCATGGACGTGGCCGTTGACTCCGCACGGACGCGCTGCTGATCCGCCCCTTGTGAAACCTGCTCCACCTGGGCCGAGAGTTCCTCCGAGGCGGCGGCCACCCGGTTGGCGATGTCAGCCGCCTGGTTGGCCACGCTGATGATTGTGCGCTGGGTCTGCTTGATGGCGGTGAGATCCGTAATCAACTGAAGCACGGCAGCGAGTTTGCCGTTTTGATCAAGCAGGGGGATGGCCGTATAACTGACGTCCATATCCTTGCCTTGCGGATGGGCTTTGGTTTCGGCGGAAGCGGGCTGTAGGGATTCTGCGGCTTTTTTCAAGCCGTCGGAGGAAGAACCGTAGTCTTCTTGTTCCATGAGCTGCTTGCAGCTTTTGCCCCTGTACTCTTCGCCGGCGACTTTCCGACCGATGGCGTTCAGGTAGTTGGCTTTGAGTTCCTTATCCAGCACCACCACAGGGGAAGGGATACAGTCAATCACCGTGCGAAAGCGGCGCAGTATGGAATTCGTTCCCTGGATCAGAGCGGCGAATTCACCGGAAAAATTGCCCGTGTTGCCTTCGGCTCCCAATAATCCGCTTTCGATATTTTTTTCCAACTGCCTGTATTCCTCAAGAATGTCGCGCAAAGATGCCGGGATAGCCCGTAGGGCATCCGCCAGCCTGCCTATTTCGTCGTTGCGCCGTACGAACAGTTCACCGCTCAAATCCCCGGCCGCGATTTTTCCGGCAAAATCTACCCCGAGATTCAGGGCATGCACTATGGGTCGAATGAGCAGGAACACAAGAAGGGCGCCCAGCAAAACGGAACAGCCGACTATCAGTATGGCCGTGTTGCGCAGTTTGTACAAACCGGAATACACATCTTCGGTCTCGACCCGGACAACGGCTATCAGGTTGGAAACAGGTTCTTTTACATGGTAGAATACGACCGGCCTCCCGTCGTTGCCTATGGCTTCCGCAACCCCGGACTTGCCCGAAGCCGCCCATTGCCTGTATAGCGGAGCCACAGGCAAATCGGGATTAAACAGCCAGTCGGCATGCTTGTCGTCGATGAGCGCCACCAGACCATCGGATGTCAAGACGTAGGCAAAGCCCAGCTCGCCGATACGGATAGGCGCGACCAATTTTTTAAAGAACAGCTCCGTGGAAAAGGCCGCGTACGCCACTCCCACAATCTTGTTGCCCAGCTTGACAGGAGCCGAGGCGGTTATAACAGTCCTGTTGGTTACCCGGCTTTTGAACGGGTTGGCTAGAAATGGCCGGCCGGCCAGCGCCGCCTGCACGTAATCCCTATCTCCAAATTTTTGGCCGATTTT
>WRKB01000152.1 GCA_009778295.1 Betaproteobacteria bacterium
CAGCTCCAGCTCCAGCACGTCCTGTCGGGGAAAAATATAGCGCCGATCCTTGAGGCGGATTTCCACCTCGCCGTCAGCTTCGGATACGGTCACGCAGGAGTTTTTTCGAGGCAGAAGAAAGCGGTGATCCAGCCGGTCGCAGAGTTTTTTGACCAAGCGTTTGCATTCCACGAAATCAAAAACATAGCGGTCATCTGTGAGACTCCCGACAAAGGTAACGGAAACAGCATAGTTATGGCCGTGGATGCGCTCGCACTTGCCAGCTAAAGAAATGAAGTGGGCAGCGCTAAAGCTCAGATTGCCCTTTTCTACGGTGATACGGTGCATGGTCTGCGCCCCTGGTTGTGCTTATCCCTTGAGCCATTGGTCAAGGCTGGTGTGGGCGGCGGCCCTTTGGCCTTCTCCCCGGAGTTCTCGGCGGATTTCGCCCAAAGTGCCGTAACGCTCGGCGAACGCATTGTGCTTATGAATGCTTTCCAAATTCTCCTGTTTGGCCAGGACGAAGGCATCGTCAGGCAGATCCGGAAAAATATCTACCAAGCTGTTAAGCATTTCCCGGACCACGTCCTCGACAAAGCGGGGTCTACGGTGCCCCTTGTTGACCACAAATAATTCATCAGGGCGTTTGAGCAGGGCATACGTTTCTGCGCTCATGGCCGCTTCTATGAGGTGTACCAAATTTTCAGCCCGGATATGGACGTCCGATCCTACGAGCAGGGTACCGCGGCCACGCTGGTTATGAGAAGCTATGGGAATGGCCGCCAGGATTCGTTCTACCTGGTCGGGGGTGAATCCTTCCTCTCGAAGCATCTCCCGGGAATAGTCGCGCACCATATCTTGGGCGCAGGGGCATACCGTCATCCCCTCGGTTTCGACACCGATCACGCGGCGGGTTTGCTTTCCCGCAGTCGAGGCGATGCCGATCAGCGTATACAGTTCCTCGGAAGTTTTATTGGAAATTGGCGTGGTTTTTTGCAGAGGCGCATGAGCCCGGATATGGACTTCCGAGCGCAATGCTCCTTGAACCGTTACAATCCCGCGTGAAATTTGCTCTGCCAGGGATTCAATATCCGGCATGGGCTCCGGACTCATCCTTCGGAGGATATCCTCGACCACGTCGCCGAAGCGTGACATATGCACTCCGGCCTGATCCGGGGGGAGATCGACGAAAAGATCCATCCGGGCACTAAAAAGTACCGGTTTGCCATCCTGTAGCAGTTGGATATTGCGGCACTGATTTTTTACGCCCGCCCGCGACAGGCTTAAGGGGACGGTTGGCTGTTTCGTCTGCGCGTCCAGACTCAGGCAAGGTCTGAGGCTGCGTTTTGTCATACTCTGGTTAGGGAATTTGGTTAACAGGTTTTCTACAGTTTGTCCCAAAACTGAATGAAGTAGGCCCGGGGCGATTTCCGAGAGGGGAGTCAAAGCGAAGGGGCGAGGGGGCAGATCGGGATGGGGGATGAACAGTTGTTCGTTGTTGAGGATCAGATCATCGTAGATGAGAATGTCAATGTTTATGGGATGGGGGGCATTTTCGATATTGTCCTGTCGGCACATGCGTTGCGCTATACGTTTAAGCAAGGACAGCAGTTCCTCCGGGCCAAGGTCGGTATGGATAAGGCAGGCGACGATGTAATATCGGAATTGCTCCGGAATTTCCGCAGAAGTAGTTTCGTAAAATGAGGATATTCGGTCGACTTCGGCTCTGGCCCGGATATGCTGCAACGCCTGAAGGATGTTGGCTTGACGGTTGCCGCAATTGCTGCCAAGGCTGAGGTAGGCGGTGTGAAGTAGCTTCATAACGGATTTTCCCCCTTCCCCTTGGGGATAAGCGCGCCGTAGAGTCGGTCAGCGGCTGCTTGGCCGGGCATGTTACCGTCCCGTGGCTCATGCTTGGTCGTAACTGTCCTTGCGTCTCCCCCTGCAACGCGCTTATAAGGAGCCACCATGCGGGTGTCATACAGATTCCTGTTCTGTATTGTACTTAGAGCGGGTTACCATTTATAAAGTTAAACCGCCCTGCAAGGATTTGTGCTTGCCAATCCTTGCCGCGAGATTGGCGTAAGGGGGGCTTGTGGTAGCTGTTAGTGGGTTTTCGCCCGCTTACGGAAGGCGGCAGCAACTATTGCCCGCCGTAAAACGACAATCTCAAGTGTAAAATGCTCTGGCAGAATTTGCACTTAATAAGCAAGATTTGTTATCATAATGAACCTTTGCCTGGCAACTTTTTTTGCGTTTCAGGGCAGTGCGTCTTGAACGGCACAGGCCATTTTACTCTTGTTCGTACCTTTTCGTTTGTCTTGCAAGGTTTTTTATAGTATAGTTGCTGTTGCTAGACATATCAAATATAACATAGACAGAAAACTGTTCTCGAAAATGAACTCGCAGACAAAAGCCCCCACGCAACGTCTGGAATCCGCAATGCTTGTGCAGATCCTGCAGCAGCATGTCGGCATTGTCGAGTTGACACCCGCAGGCGGCATTTTACATGCGAACGAGCATTTTCTTTCCATGTTCGGATATACCTTGCCGCATCTCCGAAAAATGCGCCACGAGGCCTTATATGCTTCTGATTGTGCCGTCTCGGTTGACTATGAAAAACTCTGGAACAAAATTCTAGGGAACGACAGAACCGTTCATGTTGCTTTGTGCCAACGTGACAACGGATCCTCTTTTTGGCTCCGGGCCACATACCACCTGTTGCGCAACGCGAACGGGAAAGCGGAATTGGTCGTCGGCCTTTGTGATGATGTTTCCGAGCTTATGGCTGAAACGCAAGCGAATGCCATGCAACTCGCATCTGTGGATTGTACCCTGCTTGCCGCCTCCATTTCTCCGTCGGGAGATTGTTTATCTGCTAACGAAAACTGCCTGAACACCTTGGGACTCACCTGGCAGGAACTTGCCGGACGCAATATTCTGGACATATTCGGTTCGCTGCTCACCCCTGAGGAACACGAAAAAATCAAATCCTGTCTGCGCATGGGCGGCAGCTATTCTTTGCGTCTACGCTGGCCGCGTTTTGATGGTGCTGTTGTGCAACTTGATGTATGGCTTCTCCCCCTGCGCAAAGATGGAAAAGAAATACATAAAATTATGCTGCTTGCAGCAGATATGACTGCGCGGCTCGGGTATGATCGCAAAAAAATGGTTAGGTATCGGCATCTTGCTGAAGCAGTTGATAGAAGCCGCAATGCCATAGTCATTACCGACGGCGGCTTCAAAGCCCTCTATGCCAACGCCGCTTTTAGCGACATATTCGGCTACGCGCGTAAGATTATGGTAGGAACGAGCCCGACGAGCGTTTTTGGAGCAAATGAAAAAAGAATCCTCGATGAAATCCGCACGGGCTTATCTTCCGCTACGTCCTTACGTTTGGAAGAAGCAGCATATGGCAAGTTCGGGCAGAAAATGTGGTTCTCGTTGTGGGTCAGTACGTTCACCGATCAATACGACCATAACAAGCGGATAATTCTCACGTTTACTGATATCACCAACACGAAACTCTGTGAGGTTCTGCAACATACGGCATTGGAAGCCATGGCTCACGAGCTTTCCGTGTTGGAACTTTTTCCCCTTCTCCGGCGCGAGGTGGAAAATTTTATTCCCGGTCTCCATGTGGTAGGCCTCAAGATGGACGACCACGGGGAATTGCGCGGGATTTCTTATTCCCGTGCAGAACGCGATGTTGAAGCATTACACAGGGTAATCTCCCTGACGGATACGCCTATATATGACGCGCTTAAGAGGCGGAGTACCGTCACTGTGCAGGACATCAGCAAGTCTTCCTATCCACAGTACGTCAAAGATGCCTATGCCGCCTTGCGCATCGGCGCTGTGCTTGTCCAGCCTGTTTACAGCGGCAAAAATGAATTATTCGGGATGGTGGTCTTTCTATATAATACGGTGACCGAACAGAATAATTTTCACTTGCGGGTAGCGGGCGTGATAGCTGAAATTTGCGCCATCGCCGTAAAATGGAGTGAAACTCGCAAGGCGTTGTTGATGTTCACCCATTATAACTCCGTCACCGGCCTCCCCAATCTCAATA
>WRKB01000153.1 GCA_009778295.1 Betaproteobacteria bacterium
CGGCGATGCCCCCTCCCTTTTGGAAAAAGAATTTCCGGTGGCCCGACTGGAAAATCTGGGGACGGTCTGCCGCGACTACAAGGTGGATCTGCCAGCCACTGTGGCCCAAGCCGTGCCTATTCTGCTGCGGCGCAATCAAATCACGGAAAAACTGCTGCGGATCATGGACGATTTCAAGCCGGACTGTTGTATGACCGATTTGGAATACTTCGTGCCGCGCGCGGCGAAGCAGAGCGGTCTCGCCTGCCTGACGCTGGATCATCAGCACGTTATTACCTGCTGCCGGCACAAGCTACCGCCGGAAATGTGGTTTGATTATTTTTTGCAGGGACTGACGCCGAGGTACCTTTTTTCGCCTACCGAAGAAAATCTCATCATTTCCTTTTACGCCCCCCCGGTACGCGCGGGATACAACGCCAAGATCGCCCCGCCCATCCTGCGCCGGAGCGTACAGGATTTGCGCCCTTGCGACCGCGGGCATGTGCTCGTCTATCAAAGCAATTCCACGCACCGGGGCCTGCTGGATTTTCTGAAGGCGGCCACCAGGCGGACATGCTATATTTTCGGCTATAAAAACAAAGTGGGACGGGAGGGAAACCTCGTCTTCCGCCCCAAATCCGAAGAGGAATTTTTGGAACTGCTGGAAGGCGCATCCTACGTCATTTGCGGCGGCGGGCATACGCTGATGACTGAAGCGCTGTTTTTAGGCAAGGCCATTTTGAGTCTGCCGCTCAAGGCTTTTGTGGAGCAACGCTTTAACGCCTTGTACATTGAACAGCTCGGTTATGGCATGCAGGCAGATATGTTCAATTTGCGGCAGGGACTCCTTGCGGAATTTGAAGCCCAGATCGGCAAATTCACGCGCAATGTGAGCAAGGGGAATTTCTGCGGGAACCAACTGGTCTTTGATCTGGTGACAGGCTTTATCAGTACGGGCAGGCTTTAGAACTCGAACTGCTATAGATCGGGCATAGAGATTGACGCCCCCGTTTCCAGCAGATATATTGACACGATTTTGCGCCCGTGCGCCCCGTGGGACGCATGCCACCTCAGCTCACCCGTCAATACTATGCCTAAACGCACTGATTTGAAAAAAATCATGATCATCGGCTCAGGCCCCATCGTAATCGGACAGGCCTGCGAATTCGACTACTCCGGTACTCAGGGCATCAAAGCCCTGAAGGAAGAAGGTTATGAGGTTGTGCTGGTCAATTCCAATCCGGCCACCATCATGACCGATCCCGGCATTGCCGACCGCACCTATGTCGAACCCATCGAGTACGACACCCTGGCCGCAGTGGTACGCAAAGAACGGCCCTGCGCCATTCTGCCCACCCTGGGCGGTCAAACGGGACTGAATACGTCCCTGGCCTTGGCGAAGTCCGGAGTGTTGGCCGAATGCGGGGTGGAACTTATCGGCGCACGCGCCGAAGTTATCGAAAAGGCCGAAAGCCGCGAACTGTTTGCCAAGGCCATGGCGAATATCGGGCTGAAAATGCCCGCCAGCGGCATTGCCAGAAACATGGACGAAGTACGCGCGGTAGCCGGACGCATCTCCTTCCCGATCATCATCCGGCCCGGGTTTACCCTTGGAGGCATGGGCGGCGGCGTGGCCTACAACCATGAAGACCTGGAAAAACTTGCCGTACGCGGTCTGGCCGCAAGTCCGGCTTCCGAAATCCTGCTTGAGCAGTCCGTGCTCGGCTGGAAGGAAATTGAAATGGAAGTGATGCGCGACGCCAAAGATAATTGCGTCATCATCTGCTCCATTGAAAATGTCGACTCCATGGGTGTGCACACCGGCGATTCCATCACCGTAGCTCCGGCGCAGACCTTGACGGACCGGGAATACCAGCAGATCCGCAATGCCTCCTTCGCCATCATGCGTGAAATAGGTGTGGAAACCGGAGGCTCCAACGTCCAGTTTGCCGTCAATCCGAAAACCGGAGAACTGGTCGTGATCGAAATGAATCCCCGGGTTTCCCGCTCCTCGGCTCTGGCTTCCAAAGCTACAGGCTTCCCCATCGCCAAGATCGCGGCCAAGCTCGCCATCGGTTATACGCTGGACGAGCTGCGCAACGACATCACCCGCGAAACATCAGCCGCTTTTGAGCCAGCTATCGACTACGTTGTACTGAAAATTCCCCGTTTTACCTTTGAAAAATTCCCCGGCGCGAAAGACGAATTGACCACTTCCATGAGAAGCGTGGGCGAAGCCATGTCCATCGGCCGCACATTCAAAGAATCCCTGCAAAAGGGCCTGCGCTCCATGGAAATCGGCTCTACGGGCTTTGGCACCTATTACCGTGAGCCACTACCGGAACGCGAGGAAATCCTGCGCAGCCTGCGCATGCCGAATTCCCGCCGCATTTTTTCCATCCGCCACGCCTTGCTGGCAGGCTTTACCGAGGAGGAAATCTGCGAATCGACCATGATGGACCCTTGGTTCATCAGACAATTCAAAGAGATCGTGGAGATGGAAAAGTCCATCCTCGACTTCGGCGTGGCCAATGATATGACCCCCGCCAACCCTGAACTGCTCGAAGTGCTGCTGCTGGCCAAACAATACGGCTTTTCCGACCGCCAGCTCGGAGAAATGTGGAAACGTCCGGAAAGCGACATTAAACGTCTGCGCGGCCTGCTCGGCATCACCCCCACCTATTATCTGGTGGATACCTGCGCCGGAGAGTTCGAAGCGCATACCCCCTACTTCTATTCCACCTATGAAAGCGGCCAGGAAGTGCCGGTATCCGACGCCAAGAAGGTCATCATACTCGGCGGCGGTCCGAACCGCATCGGCCAAGGAATTGAATTCGACTATTGCTGCTGCCACGCTTCCTTCGCCTTACGGGATGCCGGAGTGCAGGCCATCATGATCAACTCCAACCCTGAAACCGTATCCACTGACTACGATACTTCGGATCGCCTCTATTTCGAACCGCTGACCTTTGAAGATGTCATGCATATTGTGGAGAAGGAAAAGCCTTTCGGCGTCATCGTGCAGTTCGGTGGACAAACTCCGCTCAATTTGGCAACGGCCCTCATGCGCGCAGGCGTGCCCATTCTCGGCACTTCACCCGATGCCATTGACCGCGCCGAAGACCGTGAGCGATTCCAGGCCTTACTCAAAAAACTCAAGTTGCGCCAGCCTCCCAACGGCACGGCCATGACCCTTCCTGCAGCCGTAACCACAGCCGAAAGTATCGGCTATCCCGTCGTCGTCCGTCCCAGCTACGTGCTTGGCGGCAGATCCATGGCCGTGGTCTACGACATTGATGATTTGGCGGAATATTTCCGCGCTGCTGTGGGAAAAACCAAGCTTGAGCATCCCATCCTCATCGACAAGTTCCTTGAACACGCCATTGAAGTGGATGTGGACGCTCTTTCCGACGGTGAGGAGGTGTATATCGCCGGCATTATGGAACATATCGAGGAAGCCGGCGTTCACTCCGGCGACTCGGCATGTACTCTGCCTCCCTATTCACTTTCCTATGATCATGTGGCGGAAATAGCCGCGCAGGCCGAAGCCCTGGCCCGCGAACTGCGGGTAGTGGGCCTGATGAATATCCAGTTCGCCATTAAAGAGGGGGACGTCTATATTCTGGAAGTCAACCCGCGCGCTTCACGCACCGCTCCCTTCGTAGCCAAGGCCACGGGCGTGCCCCTGCCTTATTTGGCTACCCAGGTCATGCTGGGCAAAAAACTCTCGGAACTTGATCCTTGGAGTATGCGCCGCGGCGGATTTTCCTGCGTGAAGGAAGCAGTTTTTCCCTTCAACCGCTTTCCCGGCGTGGATGTCATCCTCGGGCCGGAAATGCGTTCCACAGGTGAAGTCATGGGTATGGGCAAGAACTTTGAGGAGGCCTATCTCAAAAGCCAGCTGGCAGCCGGGCAGCGTCTGCCGCTTGGCGGCAAGGTCTTTTTGTCGGTCAATGACCGCGATAAGCCTGAATTGCCCGCCGTGGCGCGTAAATTCGCCGAACTTGGCTTTTCCTTGCTCGCCACCTCCGGCACGGCCAAGCTTCTGGAAGCCGAAGGGCTGGAAGTCGAGCCGGTCTTCAAGG
>WRKB01000154.1 GCA_009778295.1 Betaproteobacteria bacterium
TGGCCGCAACATTGCGTAGTTCAAATAAAACGAAGATTTTGTCTATATTCCGTGTTGTTGAGCAGGAAACATAGCGAGGGTAATGTATATGTTGGAAGTTCTCACTGGCCCCCTGTTGATCGCATCTCTGGCGATCTTTTTTGTGGGCCTCGCCCTGCGGGCAGTGCTGTATGTTAAGGGACTGGATCAAAAGCTCGAACGTGTCGCCTACAGTCATTATCTGTCCAGCGGGCTAACAGGCGCTGCGGCCTCAATAATCAAGTGGATTATTCCCTTTGCTTCGCGCGGCTGGCGAGCGGCTGTTCCAAACGCCATTCCCTTTTTCCTGCTCCATCTGGGCGCAGTGCTTCTTCCCTTTTTTCTGCTCGGTCATACTATTGTTCTGGAGGATGCCACCGGAATATCCCTGCCGGCCATGCCCATGCTGCTGGCGGATGTGCTGACCTTCTGGGCGCTCTTGGGCCTGCTCATTTATATCGGCCGGCGTTTGATGCTGAGTCATGTACGCATCCTGACCACGGGACAGGACTGGTATCTTTTGTTTATGACGCTTTTTGTCTTTGCAAGCGGCGCATTTGCAAGATTCCACGCTTCCGGCTATGATTCCTGGTTGTTGCTGCACGTACTGAGCGGCGAAATACTGCTGATCACGGCACCCTTTACGAAGTTTTCGCACATCGTGCTTTTTTTCTGCTCACGCGCCCAAATCGGCATGGATTTTGCCATCAAGCGCGGCGGCAAAGAGCGCGGCGCTGCTTTCCCGTGGTAAAATTTCATCAGGAGAACTGCAATGACACAGCAATCACTTTGCAACGACCAGCCGGTTGAAACCAAAGAAGGGATCATGGCCCTTCTGAGTGACAAAGGCGGTGCGCAGTATTATGCGGAGATGGAAACTCTTGCTGTAAATCCGCAAAAGATACAGGGTATCCTTGAAAAAACTTGCAAGTCACGTACCCATACTTGGCTGAATATCTGCGCCCATTGCGGCATGTGCGCGGAAAGCTGTTTTATATATAAAGCCAACGGCAACGATCCCAAGCAGGTGCCTGCCTATAAAATCCAGTCCACGCTCGGCGAACTGATCAAAAGGAAAGGCAACGTAGACGCCAAATTCATGATGCACGCCATGGAGGTCGCCTGGGCGGGATGCACCTGCTGTAACCGTTGTGCCCTGTTCTGCCCGCACGGCATTGATACCGGGGTTATGTTCAGTTACTTGCGCGGCATTTTGTTCGCCACGGGTTTTGTGCCTTGGGAACTAAAAATCGGTTCGGGCATGCACCGCGTGTACAGCGCGCAGATGGACGTAACCACGGAAGACTGGGTGGACACCTGCGAATGGATGGCTGAAGAGCAACAGGACGAATGGCCGGGACTTGAGATCCCGCTTGACAAGGAAGACGCGGACATCATGTATGTTCTGAACGCCCGCGAAGTAAAGCATTACCCTGAAGATATCGCCAAGGCCGCCATTTTGTTCCACCTCGCGGGTGAAAATTGGACCGTGCCTTCGGAAGGATGGGAAAACACCTCGCTGGCCATGTTCGCCGGAGACTGGGAAGGCGCCAAGCGACACGTCGAACGCCTGTACGGCGCCATGAAGCGTCTGCGTCCCAAACGCGTGGTCGGCACGGAATGCGGGCACGCCCACCGTGCCACGGCTATAGAGGGTCCCTATTGGGCAGGACTGGAAGACGGGCAGACACCTGTCCCCTATTTACACTACGTGCAGTGGGTGGCTGAAGCCCTGCGCACCGGCAAGTTAAAAATCGATCCCAAAAAGAAAATCAAGGAACCCTGTACGCTGCAGGATTCCTGCAACTACGTACGCAACTGCGGTCTTGGCAAATATACGCGTGAAATTATGAGCTATATTGCCGAGGATTTCCGTGAAATGGATGAGAACCAAGACTTCAATTATTGCTGTGGCGGCGGCGGCGGCCTCAACGGCATCGGCAGGTTCCGCAAGCAGCGCAATATCGGGCTGCTGCCGAAACTGAATCAAATCCGGGCCACAGGCGCGCGTCTGGTAGTCACGCCCTGCCATAATTGCTGGGACGCCATCCGTGACATGATGGAAGAATATGAGGTTCATGACATCAAATGGACCTTCCTGAAACCTTTGCTGCTTGATATGATCATCCGCCCCGGCGATAAATAGAGCAAAGTAGCTTTGAAAGAGCCGGCACCGTCCGGCACAAAGTTTTTACCTGCCAATCCTTGCAGTGTGGAAGCCTGTAGGCTGGTCGCGTGCATATTGCGGAGTGACTCTTCGCCCCGTTTCGCGCCTGCGCAAATGCTCTTCTCCAGGCATAGTTGCCGGAGAGCGTTGTTTTTTTCGTGTGCGTGCTCTCCATTGACAGAAACGCAAAATGCAGCTAATAATTTTCTGTTCTAAATTTTTTTGATGCTTTGCCGTCTTGTATGGCTTGTATAAACCAAGCTTCCGGAGGATCCCGTGGCCAACCATAAGTCCGCTATAAAACGTCACAAACAAAGCCTTGTCCGCAACGAACGAAACCGCGCCAACCGCACGCGTGTAAAGAACGCCATCAAAGCCGTTCAGGAACACGTTCTGGCCCAGGACAAGGAACAAGCATTGCAGCAACTTCGCCTTACCTCTTCCGTACTGGATAAGACAGCCGGTAAAGGCTCCATTCATTGGAAAAAAGCCGCTCGTAAAATTTCGCGCATGCAACGCGCGGTGAACGCCTTCAGCGCATAATTTTTCTACCATGCGCTTTATCCTCCCCGTTTGCCTTCTGGCCGTTCTTTTTTCCTCTGTATTTTGTCTGGCTGCCGAACAAGATCCCTTGGAACTCGGCACCGCGCTGTACAATGAAGATCAATACGAACAGGCGCGAGCTGTCTGGGAGGCCGGTGAAAAGGCGGGAGATCTCGACTGCACTGTGGCACTCGGCACCTACATTTATTCCGCCGGACGCGGTGCGCCGCAAAGCGATCGTAAAGCTTTCGACCAATATATGAAAGCCGCCCAGAAAAACTCTGCCGAAGGCATGAGTATTGTGGGAAGTTGCTATTTGTACGGCATGGGAGTGGAAAAAAATAAGGACAAGGGTATTGAATGGCTGACGAAAGCCGCCCACGCCGGACATGTGACTGCCTCTGCAGAACTCGGCGACCTGTACGCCGATGGCGATATTGTCAAAAAAGATGTGAAGCAGGCCGCGAAATGGCATCTGAAAGCCGCTCAGGAAGGCCATCCCCAGTCCCAGTTATACATAGGCCGGGCCTATATGACCGGCAATGGCGTAAACCAGGACAATGCCGCCGCGAAGGAATGGCTCGAAAAAGCTCTGGCCGGAGGCGAAGATTCAGCCAAAGTGTTGCTGGAACAACTGAACTAGGCTGCTTTTTTCTTCACGCCAGTATACGCCGACTGATGGAATCCAGGTTTGCACAACCGGTCAAACGCATGGCTTGGGTCAATTCGTCCTGCATCCGTGTGAAGTACCTGACTACACCGTTTTGTTCATCGCCATGAACAGCCACGACCACAGGACGGCAGACAAGAGTCAGTTTCGCCCCCAGAGCCAGAGCCTTGAGCACATCCGCCCCGGTGCGCACACCGCCATCCATCATGACTACAACGCGCCTCCCCACGGCATCGGCTATGGCGGGCAGTACTTCTGCCGTGCCGGGGCTGTGATCCAGCACCCTGCCTCCATGATTGGAAACAAGTACGGCGTCGGCCCCGGCATCCACCGCGACCACGGCATCGTCAACGGTCATGACGCCCTTGACGATGAACTTGATACCGCGCGAATGGGCCAGTCTGATGATCTGAGTTAGCCCTTCCGGTGTCTGCGTACTCACGGGCGTTCCCCGTCGGCGTAGCGCGGTCAATCCGGCAGCGTCGACATCCATGCCGCAGATGCCGATTCCGGCCTTGATGGCCATGTCCAGACGCATGCCGATTTCCTCTTTTGCAGCCCAGGGTTTGATAAAGGCGATGACGGAAGCGCCGCTGTCGCCGATCGTGCTGATATTCTCTTGAAAAGTCGCGGCGTCAAGGCCATCGCCCACGCAGGCAAGGGTGTTTGCTG
>WRKB01000155.1 GCA_009778295.1 Betaproteobacteria bacterium
CCAAACGGCTACGGAACATGTCCACCTGGGCGCTCACTCCCTGCTTCTTCGGCTGCATCGAAAATCACCAGAAATTGAAGGCTCTAACTACTCTATCCTGCAATTTACAGTGATATATTATGCATTATTTATCAAGTTATTTCAAACTGTTGGATGGTTCTTCAGGGACGACTCTTTATCCAAACTCAAACTCGCCGGATGTGATAATCCATGTCGGTTGATACCTTACTCATGGCATATTTGTGACATCCTACCGTCACTTAACGCGAAACGGAATAATTTTTGACACCAAAATGTGATTTTTTCTGTCATCGGGTCTTTGTTGTGACCTGGCTGTAAATCGGCATGCAAAAGTAACCCGCAACAGCCTGCCGCTATGAAATACAAAAACCATAAACAAATGGCTCTTCGTCGTTTTGTGTGGATTTGATCTATATAGGGATCAAATCCACACAAAAGAAAAAAACATAATAAAACAGCAGGTTGGAAAGAATTGGTGGCGACTGTAAGCAATGAAGCCTTTTCGGTCGCTCTCCATGTTGCTTCTCATAAAAACAAAGAGAGACATGTCGATCCGCTCAAATTGTTCCGTCGAGCGCCATTGCCATCGCTCTGTTTGTGGCCCCAGAAACCCAGATGAATTCCACACTAAATGACGCGGAGCCTCTTTTTATTTGATTTGACCACACGTCTCAGGAGGAACGGTATCGGACGGATGTCACACAAACTCCAGATATGCAAGCACGGTGTCCGCATCCTCCTCATCCGGATACCTGGTGACAAAAACAGCATGAGGCCAGCCTTCCACCCGTATGTAGCAGGAGGTTTCCGCATCAAGCGCATTACGCGCCGCGCATGCGTTGAAGGGGTGTTCGCCCCAGTTACCCCTGATGCCGTATTGCGGGTATTCCAGTACGCTTTTTTGGGGGATACAGCCCCGTGCGCCAATGCCGAAGGCTGTTATTTCCGCGCTCAACAAACCAACCATGCAACCCGGCCAACAGTCGCCGATTTGGGGCCCTATTTCCAGCCACAAGCCGATAAGCGGGTCAAGATGGCTTGCCATGTGAAGAGGCAGCGGGGAAGATGTTTTCATTTTCACATACCGCGCGGCCATGAGCTTGCCGGCAAACGCCTGCCCCGGAGCAAATACGGACAATTTCATATGGGGCGGGAAATCCTGAAATGCTCCCTGCTCCCTGAGAACAACGGCTGTATTGAGCGCATGTTCGCGCCTCAAAGAAAGGCTGAGCAGGCTGATCTGGCAACGCAGTTCCGGGGTGAAATCTTCCGGGTTCCCGGCAATGACCCAAGCTTGTACCGCCGGGTCATCCAGCACGGGGCCGAGTTGCATCCAGCCGCGCTGATCCTTGAGCGTTTGCCAGGGTATGCTGGCAGTGGCAAAACCTGTAGCGCGCAATTGAGCTTCTTCCGGCGGATGCTGTGCGTCGTTTACATCAAGCGTACAGAGAACGGCTTTGGGCAGGGCCATACATCCCTCCTATGTTGCGGATGAGAAAAAAAGGCGTGCAAGCGTGGAGCGTTTCTTTCCGGAAAACGCCTGCCGCAGCTCCCCGGCATCCGGGCGTTCCGTTCCGTCAAAAGCAAGCCCGGCGGATAGCAGTTGCCAGGCCTTGCCGGAAAGCTCTTTCAGCTTCACCGGCCGCAAATTCTGTTCCTCCGCCTCAAGCGAAGTGTGCCGATTGAAAGGATGTTTACCGGCTATAATTTCATACACGGTACAGCAGGCGGAGAATACGTCATCCGGCTGACAGGGAACTGCGCCCCGCAGGCAATCGGGACTGGCATGCAAAGAACTGTACCCGGACAGGCGCATGCCTGCGCCGACCCCTTTGCCGACAGGCGATGTGGCGGCTCCGGGTTGAGGATGCGCGGCGGCGATGTTGAAGTCGATCAGGGTCAACTGCCCGTCAACGGCAAAAAAAAGATTTGCCGGTTTAATATCGCCGTGGACGATCCCACGGGTATGAAGAAAATTGAGCACATCAAAAAGCTGTGTGGCTATGGCAAAAGCGTTTTTCACCAAAACAGCCGGATCACAGACATCCAATGCGCTGCCGCTCAGCAATTCCATGCTGTAACATGGTCCCCACGACTGCTGGTGAATATCGAAAGCCCGTACAATCCCCAGATGCACGAGATATCTGAGAATGAAAAATTCCTGCGCCAAGGCGAGCTGCGCCTGTTTGTTTTCCCGCAACTCGGGCAGCAGACGTTTGACCGCCACGCGCGGCTCGGAATCTCCCCATTCCACCCGGCGCAGATCCCGCGCGGCGTACACTTCACACATACCGCCGGCTCCGAGCAGGGTTTCCAGGTGAAAACGATCGCTTTCCGCCGACACAGACTCCTGCCTCATGACGACGGTCTGTATCTGAACAGGCTCAACGGATTTGAAGCGGGAACGTTTGCCGCTCAGTGCCTCTCGCCGGCCCCATCCCTTGACACGTTTGGCAAGCCGTTTCGGAATCAAGCCGCCTTTCTTCTTTTTCATCACATCCACCGCCGCACGTGCCACACATCAGGCAACTGAAAGGTACACAACTATAAATGTAATATTATCAGGCTGTTCTCTGTCATGTATCGCCTCTTTGAAACCTTCAAGAGCTGCCTGCGCGGATTGCCGGCCCATATAGTGCGATATGGCTTCCCCCCCCAAAATGTTGAACAGGCCGTCCGTACAGAGCAAAAAGCGATCTCCCGCCTTCAGGGAAAAGCGCACTTCATCTAATTCCATGTCTTCGCCAATGCCGACAGCTTTGGTGATAATGTTTCCCTGAACCATGCGTTTGGCTTCATCAACAGTCAGCTCGCCCTGATCCACTTTTTGCTGCCGTAAGGTATGATCGCGCGTACACTGGTACAGCAGACCGTCTCTGAACAGATAGCATCTGCTGTCCCCGGCCCAAAGACAGGCGGCTTCATTTCCGCCCATCAGCAGGACAACAACTGTGCTGGCGGCGGTGGTGCCCATTTTTTGGGAACCTTCGTGAACAAGGCTGTTGATTTGTTTGAGTTCGTTCCGCACGTTTTTGATGTGCGTATCGAGAGAATCCGGGGTTGCAACCCGTGTAAGATGCTTGGCGATGAGATGGCTTGCGGCGCCCCCGTGTTCGCTCCCGCCCACGCCGTCCGCGACAGCCCAGAGCAAGCCCTCGGCCCAGTTGAGGAAGGAATCCTGATTTTCCGTTTTGATGTTCCCCTGCTGGGTCCAACCCCAGGATTCGACCACAACCGGAATGGTTCGCTGACGGGGGAAGAAGGTAAAACTCTGCATTGGCGCTCCGTGTGCGTTAGCGCATCTTGATATTCATTCTTTATACAACTCGCAGGCTGATTTAATTCTTGCGGGCATAGAGATCTCAAAGTTGCAATGTATCAGTTATCGGCGCTTTTGAGCCACTTGGTCAGGATCTCCCGCAAACGTTTTTCTGGATCATGTTGCGAGATGCCGTCTTTCCCCGCAATGCAAAAATCGTTGTGCAGATCAATATGCCATTGCATCGTTTGAATATCATCGTCGGATGTGTGGTGCGCCTCTTCAACGGGCACTCCTGACTGCTCAGCATATTTACGCGAGTCTGCGCGTATCTCTTCAATGGTCGTGCGCGTCCATTCAGCGGATACGCGCAACTGTTCGCAGCCTGTTTTCTGGTCGCGGGGCACGCCCTGTCCGGCGAGATGCATCAAGCCCAACAGGCTGTATGCTGGCGGGTATCCCAGTTCGGCCAGTTTTGTGAACCACGGCGCTGCCTTGGCATAATCTTGCGGCACGCCCAGCCCCACGGCATGGATCAGGCCCAAATCTATATACGCATTCGCATACTTTTGTTCAGCGGCCTTTTCCCACCATTGCCTGGCCTTGCCATAATCCCGCGCTACGCCGCGTCCGGAAAAATACAGAGAACCTAACTGGAATTGCGCAAAGGAGTTTCCCTGCTCAGCCGCTTTTTGATACCACTGTGCGGCGTTGGCATAATCTTGCGGCACTGCTACCCTCTGAGCGATTACCCAGCCATAGCCTAAAATGGAGCGGTCCGGGTTCTGGCTGTTGTAGCTTCGTATCCAGCGCAGGCCCCCACCCATTCCGGCAAGGTCCA
>WRKB01000156.1 GCA_009778295.1 Betaproteobacteria bacterium
GAAGGACTGCTTTGGGGGATCTGCGCGGGCAAGGATACCATACGGCAGATCCATTCGCACAGCGCACTGCCCAAACGCCTGATGCAAAGCATTCCTGACTGGGAATCGGCGGGAAACGAACAAAACGACGACCCGGCTCTGATTGCCCAGGATTGGGCCAGTATACGCCATACCATGTGGAATTATGTAGGTATTTCGCGTACCACCAGTCGCTTGCACCGTGCTTTTGAAGACCTGCGTGACCTGTCGCGCCATATCCACGATTTTTACAAGCGTACCCCGGTCTCGAAGCGTCTCGTGGATCTCTTCCACGGTTGTCAGGCAGCGTATACCATCACCCAAAGCGCCATGCGCAACAAAAAGAATCTGGGCTGCCACAACCGGGTGGGCTGACAGACAGTCCGGTCAGCTTTGTCTCTCTTCGCGTTGAAATTGTTCTGGCGCAACACGCCTGGATATGCTAAACTAATTCTATGAGTTGCTTCCGGCGCACTTCACGCTCCCAGTTGACGCTTACGTTCGCGGTCTGCATGCTGACCTGCTGCATGTGGCTTTTTGCGACGCTTTCGCCAGGGTATGCCGCTCCCCCCGCCGCACAGCAAAAAACACATAAACTTCCATCTAAAAATGCGACCAGACCCGGCTGGGACTTTCAGGTGCCGGACAGAAGTTTCCAGAACGCCCGCTGGCGGGAATCCATAAGTGCCACGCTCCGACAGACCACCTTCGCGCCTTCCTCGCCTGCCGGACGTTATCTGCAAAAGAATGCTACCATTCCAGGCAGTCGCCTCCCCCCCGCACAGATCGGCGAGTTGGACAAAATGCGTCCGCCGGAAACCCAACAGGGCATACTGGGAGAAAAGGCCTCTATACACGGCGAATTCACTAAAGAAAGTACGGGCTGGCATCCGTACAACGGCCCCGCCGATATCACCGGCAACAATTCCACCCTCAGGGAAGAACGCCGCGCGGGCGCTTACGCTGACTTGCATCCCAGTGAAGATGTAGAATTCCAACTCGGCCCGGAATGCTATCTCGGCGGCTCCGCGTTGCGGCCGGAACAAACAGGCCGCGCCAAGGATACTTCCGCTACGCTCGGCATGGGCATGAAGATGAAAATAGATTTTTAGCATCCGGCCCCCTGCCGTGATGATGCTGCATGCCTTGACAGTATCGGCGGAACAACCGTACTTTGGTTTAGAAATCGAATAAGGAGGCGAAATGAGCAGCATAAACGAGGCCCCTTCCGTGCATGATCCCAGCGAACTCGGCCACAAGGATGCGGAACTCCTGCAGCTTGTGACATTCAATATCGCCGAGGAAGAATTCGGCGTGGACATCTTGAGCGTTCAGGAAATTATCCGTCTGATGCAAATTACCACCGTACCCCGTGCGCCGGCCTGCATCGAAGGCGTCATTAACCTGCGCGGCAAAGTCATCCCCGTCATTGACATGCGTAAACGTTTCAATCTGCCCGCAGTCGAACGTGACAACCGCACCCGCATAATCGTCATGGAGTTCGGGGCCAAAATCGTCGGGTTCCTGGTAGACGCGGTCTCTGAAGTACTACGCATTCCAGCCAATACGGTAGAACCTGCTCCTGCCGTCGTTTCCGGCGTCGGCTCGGAATATATCAAGGGTGTGGGCAAACTGGATGACCGTCTCCTCATCCTGCTGGATCTGGACAGCCTGCTCGAAGGGATGGATATTTCCAGCGTCGCATAGCCTATGCGCAGTCCCGATCTCTCTCCTGCCAGAGCATTTTTACTTTGATACTGTCGCGTAACGGCTGGCAATCGTTGCTGCCGTCATTCGTAACCATGCGAAAACCCGCAGTTACAGACCCGCCCCGCGCGGGTTTGAGTATCTGAAAAGCAGAATCTCTATGAACATCCGTCTGTCACGTTCCATAGTGGGAGAAGCCGAAGCTCAGGCCGTACGCCGTGTGCTCATTGAAGATGGTTACCTCGGCATGGGCACGGAAGTGCGTCTTTTTGAAGAAGAACTCGCCGTCTACCTCAATCGCGCGCCGGAGCACGTCATAGCCGTCAATAGCGGCACAGCCGCCCTGCATCTCGCTGTACAGGCAATGGTAGAGCCCGGCTGCGAGGTACTCGTCCCCTCGCTGACCTTCGTGGCCTCCTTCCAGTCAATAAGCGCAGCAGGCTGCGTACCCGTGGCCTGTGACGCGCGCGAAGACAACGCCATCATTGACCTTGAAGACGCCAAAACACGCATCACTCCACGCACGCGCGCTATCATGCCCGTGCATTATGCCAGTAACCCCGCAGGACTCGAAGCAATCTACGAATTTGCCCGCAAGCACAAGCTGCGGGTCATTGAAGACGCGGCGCATGCCTTCGGTTGCCGTCATAAGGGACGCCGCATAGGCAGTTTCGGGGATGTAATCTGCTTTAGCTTCGACGGCATCAAAAACATCACATGCGGTGAAGGGGGCTGTATCGTCACCGTGGATCCGGAAGTGGCCCGCCGCTGCCGCGATGCGCGCCTGCTCGCCGTGCAGAATGATACCCAAGCCCGATATTCCGGCGCGCGCAGTTGGGATTTTGACGTGAACGACCAAGGATACCGCTACCATATGAGCAATCTCATGGCTGCTATCGGTCGTGTGCAACTCAGCCGTCTGGAAAACGAATTTGCTCCCAAGCGAACGCGCCTGGCCGCCATCTACAGAGAGCGCCTAGCCGATCTGCACGATATTGCCTTCTTCCAAAACGACCCGGAAGATGAAATCGTCCCGCACATCGCGCCTGTGCGCGTACTGCATGGCCGCCGTGACAGGGTCAAGGCCGACTTGGCCGAAGCCGGCATTCCCACCGGCATACACTATAAGCCCAATCATCTGCTCAGACGCTACGGCGGGGGAAAAAGCTCCCTACCCACGACCGAGCGCCTCTACAGCGAACTCATGACCCTGCCCTTGCATCCCGGCCTGAGCGAAGACCAAATCGAACACATCTGCGCATTACTGCGAAAAGCACTCGCCATCTTATGAACGCAACGCCCGCTGTTTCCATCATCATGAATTGCCTGAACTGCGCGCGAGATCTGCCCGCCGCGCTTGCCGGCGTGCAGACGCAGACCTTTCAGGACTGGGAAATCATATTCTGGGACAATGCTTCCACGGATGCAAGCCCTGGCATCGCCCAATCTTTCGGCCCGAAACTGCGCTATTTCCGCGCTGAGGAGACCGCAACGCTCGGCTCGGCGCGCAACCAGGCCTTGCGGGAAGCCAGAGGCCGTTACATCGCCTTTCTGGATTGCGACGATCTGTGGCTGGAGGAAAAACTGGAAGCGCAGGTCGCACTGTTTGAAGGCAACCCGCGTCTGGGACTGGCATGTACGGATACGGAAATTTTTGCTGGGGCCAAAACCTTAAGCCGCGTCTTTGCCCGCAGCGCTCCAGCCCGGGGCAGGATCTTCGCGGAACTTATGCAACGTCAGTGGATTTCCATGTCCTCGGCCATGCTGCGCACTCAAGCTCTGCACAGTTTGGATCACTGGTTTGACGAAAGCTTGCAGTTGTGCGAGGAAGCGGATCTTTTTTACCGCATCGCCCACGACTGGGAACTGGATTATGTGGATGCGCCGCTGACCCGCTGGCGTGTGCATGGCGCGAACACCACCTTCAAAAAATTCGGGCAATTCGCGCAGGAAACGCTGTACATCCTGGACAAGCACCGCCGTATGTATCCTTCTTATGAGGAAGAACACGGGAACTTGGTGGAACTGCTCACGCGGCGTGCGGCATTCCAACAGGGCGTCGCTCTGTGGAGCGACGGCCGGGGAACGGAAGCGCGTGCAGCCATCACCCCGTATGCGAGCAGATCGATAAAATTCCGCCTTTTCCAAATAGTAAGCTATCTGCCGGGCAGTTGCTTCGATGTCTTGTCACGCCTGTACTTCGCTCTGCCGGGCCGGTTGCGGCGCTAGCCCAATTTCATGCGGAGGAGCCATATTGAAAGAAGCCAGTTTACAGCCAGTGCATCGGCGACACGGCAAATCCGATAGACTCTGAGAGCTTTTGGAGCATCGCCCGCTTGGACGTAAAGGGACTTAGGGAATGTTCGCGGCAATCGCCAGCTTATTAATAGCACAGTTGTTTTTCAAAGGCGAAACGGCAGGTTCGCATGAACCTGCCGTTTCTGAGGGTGGGGC
>WRKB01000157.1 GCA_009778295.1 Betaproteobacteria bacterium
CACATCCTGGCCGATTTTGCGTAATTCCTGCAACACAAGACTATGAATAATCAACGAAGCCAAGGTGATACCGTATTGTTTACGTAAAGCATCCACCGAAAGGTCTGAAGAAGCCAAGGCGGTCTGAAAATACGACAGTGCCTGTGCAGCGTTGAGCTGACGCAGAGAAATGGGCTGCCCGTTGACGGTGGCTACCGTACCGGAAGGTAAAGCCTCTCGGGAGCAACCCGCCGCAAGCGGTGCAATGCACAGCCAGAGCATGCCCAAAAGAAGAAAGTGCGGCATCGGTGACCTCGCAACACTCACAACATAGTATGCACAGACGGATTTTCCACGATACGCGCCGCCGCCAGCGCTGTCCTCAAAGCAGACAAGCGCTCCGGCACGGAATGTTCCATACCCAAAGGATATTCCAATGTGGCGGGCGGCACAAGGCGTGCGCCTTTTTTATTCGCCACCATCTCCACCAGATGCGCGGCGGACAGGGCTTGTTGTCCTTCTGGCCAGGTCAGGCGCACCCTGTCACAATATAAAGCCGCCTCGCGCACATGCAGGCTGGTAAGAAAGGCTTTCATGTCCAGCACCGCCATGAAGGTTTCCACTTCCTGAGGCAGCGGGCCGAAACGGTCACGCAACTCCAGAGCTATTTCTTCCCGGCGTTGTCCGTCAACAGCGGAAGCCAGAGACTTGTAGCAGCGCAGGCGCTCCTTCGGGTCCGCCACATACGTCTCAGGAATATGGGCAGGCACATGAATTTGCAGCTCCGTCTCAGCGGACGGGGGCATCTTCCCTCCTTTAATTCGCGCTACTGCCTCTTCCAGCATTTCCAGGAAGAGATCCAGGCCTACGCGCGACATGTGCCCGGACTGCACCTCGCCCAGGATATTGCCTGCGCCGCGCAAACGCAGGTCCTCCATGGCGACCTGAAAACCCGCGCCCAAATAATCGAGTTCCAGAATGATGCGCAGACGTTCACGCGAAATTTCTGAAAGCCGTTCTTCCGAAGGTACCAGGAAGACGGCGTAGGCCTGGCGATCCGAGCGCCCTACACGCCCCCTGAGTTGATACAACTGTCCCAGCCCGAACAACTGGGCTTGATCCACAACCAGCGTGTTGGCGCGGGGAAAGTCCAGGCCGGATTCCACAATGGCTGTGCATACCAGCACGTCCACCTCGCCGTGCCAGAACTTGCGCATGTTCTGCTCAAGCACGCTTTCCGCCATTTGGCCATGGGCTACGGCCAGACGCGCCTGCGGAACAAGTCGGCGTACATATTCGGCAACACGTTCCAAGCCCTGTACCCGGTTATATACCCAGAACACCTGGCCTTCGCGTGCCAGTTCGCGTTCCAGCACCTCTTTGAGCACAACGTCGTCCCGATGCAGGATGGCGGTGGCTACAGGCTTGCGCTCCAGCGGCGCTGTCTCGATGATCGATAAATCCCGGACGCCAGACATGGAAAGCTGCAAGGTACGGGGAATGGGCGTGGCGGTCAGGGCCAGCACGTCCACATTCTTTTTCAGGAGTTTCAATTTTTCCTTGTGGCGTACGCCAAAGCGCTGCTCCTCATCCAGTACAAGCAATCCGAGGTTGGGCAGGCTGACGTCGTCGGACAACAGGCGGTGCGTGCCTATAAGAATATCGATCTGCCCCTGACTGGCCGCCCTGAGAATTTCCTTCTGCCGCTTCGGCGGCACAAAACGGCTGAGCAGTCCGACATTGACGGGAAAATTCGCCAGACGCGCGCGGAAGGTCTGATAGTGCTGTTCCGCCAGTACGGTGGTAGGACACAAAAGCGCCGCCTGACGTCCTTCGGATGCGGCGCGGAAAGCCGCCCTCAAAGCGACCTCAGTCTTGCCGAAGCCAACATCGCCGCAGACCAGCCTGTCCATAGGCTCGGATTTTGCCATGTCATCCAGCACATCCTGAATAGCTTTGAACTGATCCGGGGTTTCCTCAAAGCCGAACGAGGCCTCGAACTCCCGATACAGCTCGCCCGGCGGATCATAGCGAAAACCCTTGGCGACCTTGCGGTAGGCATAGATATCCACAAGATCGGCGGCAATCTTCTCAATGGCTTTGCGCGCTTTTTCCCTGCCGGCGACCCAGCCTGCTCCGCCAAGACGATCCAAAGGGGGCGGAGTATCTCCGCCCTTGTAGCGCTGCACAAGGGCAAGGCGGTCAACAGGCACATACAGCTTGTCCTGGCCGGAATACTCGATCAACAAAAAATCGTTGGCGCTTTCTCCGGCTTCCATCCGTTGCAGGCCACAGAATCTGCCGATGCCGTAATCGCGATGCACGAGCAGATCGCCCGTATGCAGCCCATCATAACGATCAAGCCCTTTGAAGGCCCCGGAAGGCGCGCGCGCCGTCTGGGAGGCTTTGGGCTGGAGGACATCTTCGCCCAGAATAATGCTATTGTCCCAGAGCAGTTCCGCGCCTGCGCGCAAGGGCGCAACAAGAGCGAACAGGCCTTTTTGAGCCGGGGCATAGCGCAAGGCCGGCAACAGGCCGTCCTGTTCCGCAAGCTTGAGAAACTTGGCCCGTCCGCGTTCGGTGCCGAAGCACAACAACACCTGCCGGTGTGAGCTCTGCCATTCTTTGAGCGCACTCACGAGGCGCAGCCAGGGACGATCCTGATCTTCGGGCAACGGGAAAAGATCCGTAAACGAACGCAGTGTTCGCTCCGGCAGTTCCACGCCCCCCTTTTCTATACCCATGACCAGGTTTTCGGCATGCAGACGCGGCACGTGCTCCAACGCGGCCAGCACGTCTGCCGTCTCACGCAAGGTATAATGCGCGGAGAGGGGAAGAGCGAGTTCATTGTTCTCCATCTCCCTGCGCAATTCTTCGCGGCGCAATTCCAATTCTTCCTTCAAATCCGCCCGGCCCGGCATCAACCAAATGACATCCTTCGGCAGCCATTCCTCCAGAATGGAGGGGGCATCGTAATACACGCCCGGAAGCAGCGTTTTACCCTGCTCTAAAGCCAATTTCAGCGCATTACACTGTTCCCTGGTGAGCAAACCCTTTTGCGCCAGGCGCGTCCAACGGGCTCGCGCCTTGTCACGTCCCGAAACGCCCGCAGGCGTGACCGGCAACAAGTGCAATTCCTGTACGTTCCCCAGAGAACGCTGCGTATTGGGATCAAAAACGCGGATGTCATCCGCCGTGTCGCCGAAAAATTCTACGCGCAGAGGACGTTCGTAACCGGGAGGAAAAATATCAAAAATATCCCCACGCCGCGCGCATTCTCCCGGTGCGCTGACCATGGGCATCCGGACAAAACCCCACTCCACGGACTGTTCGGCAAGCATGTCCGGGGACAACGCCTCGCCCTTGTGCAGGGACAGCGCATGGCTGTCGAAGAAATCGCGCGGCATGAAACGCAGCAGCAAATTGTCCAGAGAGGCCACCAATCCCCGGCTTTTTCCCCGGCGCAGGGCATAAAGCGTGGCAATACGCGTTATCCAATTGGTGCGGCGTTCCAGTCCCGAAGGCAGGCTGACCCAAGATTCCTGCCAGCAGGGCAGGACAGGATCAGCGGCCTGTGCCGACATCTCCGGCGAAAACAGCCGAGTACAGGCGGCGGCAAGATTTCGTTCCTCCCGGTTGCGCGCAAGAAGCGCGACGCTCCGCCCGGCGGCAAGACAGTCGCAGCCTATGCGGCACAAGGTGATCATACCCCCGCGCACAAGCCGGAATTCCCCGGAAGCGCTTGCAAGCAACTGTCTGAGAAAGGTTTCGTAATCCACAGCGAGTCCTGGAACAACTTCCTGTTACAACTGGAAGTCCTGTCATAATTCATTATGGAATGGCGTCTTTCTCCAAAAATGCGCGCGTTTTCGCCACCATGTCCGCAAGATTGGAAGGCTCCACCCACACTGCATCCTGCTGCCCCCGGAACCAGGTAAACTGGCGCTTGGCATAAGCGCGGGTATTACCAAGCCAAAACGCACGAGCCTGTTCAAGGCTGAGCTCACCGCAGAGATGCCGATACAGTTCGGCGCAGCCGATACCCGACCAGCCGGGCGCTTTCGGATCGGCGCATGTTGCAAAAGCTCGGCGTGCCTCATCAAGCGCCCCGGCCTCCAGCATGGCGCTGACGCGCCGCTCAAGGCGCGGGGTGAGTTCCCCAAGGTTCGTACGCAAGACCAAAAGCAAAGCATGGCAAAA
>WRKB01000158.1 GCA_009778295.1 Betaproteobacteria bacterium
CCCCCCGCACGGGGGTCGCCTTTGTCATCGACACCACCATTTCCATGAAGCCCTATATCGACCAGAGCCTGAACGTCATCCGCTCCATCTACGACTCGCTGGAAAAAAGTTCTCTGTCGAGTTCCGTAGGCTTCGCGGTGGTGGCTTTCCGCAACAGCACCAACGCCAAACCGGGACTGGAATACACCACCAGGGTGGTCAGCGATTTCAAAACGGCCACCGACCGCAAGGAGCTGGAAACAGAGCTCGCCAAGGTCGACGAAGCCAAAGTTTCCAGCCATTCCTTCAACGAGGATTCCCTGGCCGGGATCAAAACAGCGGTGGATTCCCTCAACTGGGGGCCCTACGCCTCCCGCATGATCATCCTGCTGACGGACGCAGGCCCTCTGCCTTCCAGCGATCCCTATGCCTCGCTGAAAATGGATGTGCGCGAACTGGCCGATTACGCGAAAACCCGCGGTATCTGGCTGAGCGCCACGCACATCCAATCGCCCTCCGGCAGGAACAACCATGCCGAAGCGGAAAAAGCCTACCGCGCTCTGACCCTGCTCTCCAACAACCGTTCGAATTACTTGGCCATTCCGGCTCCCACCGCCCAGGAAGGAGCCAGGCACTTCGGCGCTGTGGCCTCCACCCTGGCGGGCAGCCTGGTGACCATGGTCAAAAATACTTCTGAAGGCAAAATGATGACCCGTCCCCTTGACGAACCCACGGCCAAGTCAAGTCCTGAAGCCCAGGCCGCAGAACTCGGCCATATCCTCGGCTACGCCATGCAGCTCGAATACCTGGGCCGCCAGCAGGCCACCCGCGCGCCCTCGGTCGTCGATTCCTGGATCACGGACATGGATCTCCTGCAACTGGCAAAAAACCGCCAGTCACCTACCGTACAGGTAGCTGTTCTGTTGACCAAAAACCAGCTCAGCGACCTGCAACAGCAGCTCAAAATAATCATCGACAACGCCGAACGCACCAAAAAAATCGACTCGCGCGACTTCTTCCAGGGCATTCTCAGCGCGGCGGCCAAAATGGCGCGCGACCCCTCGCGCCTGGGATCGGCGGAAGCCAAAAACCTCAGTGAACTCGGAGTACTCGGCGAATTCCTCGACGGGCTGCCCTACAAAAGCGATATCATGCTCCTGCGCGAAGAAGACTGGTACCGTATGAGCGTGGGCGAACAGACCTCCTTCATCAACCGCTTGAAATCGCGTATCGCCCGCTACGAGGAATACGACAAGGATACCTCCAACTGGGAAAGTTTCGGCAGCCCCCAGGCCGGAGACTGGGTATATCGCGTTCCCTTGACCATGTTGCCGTAGGGTGTGCCGCACGTATGCCGCAACTCATGTTTTCGATCCGCAAGCTGCGCAAAAGGCGGCGGGACAGCACGGGCTACACGCTGGACATAGACTGCCTAGACGTGCTGCGCGGCGAGCGCATTGCCATTACCGGGCCGAGCGGTTGCGGCAAAAGCACGGCTCTGGACCTGCTGGCGGGCATTTTGCGTCCGGACGGGGCGGAGCGTTTCATTTTCGCGCCGGATGACAATGTGGCCGTGGATATGATGGATGCCTGGCACATGGGGCAACTCGACAAGCTGTCATTGCTGCGCCGCCGCTATTTGGGCTACGTGCTGCAGACCGGAGGCCTGCTGCCTTTCTTGAGCGCCCGGGGAAATATCACGGCAGTGCGCCGGGCCGTTGGACTGCCGGATGACGAAAGCGTAGACGAACTGGCCGAACGCCTGGGCATCAGCCGCCTGCTTCCGGCGCCGCCGCACAAGCTATCGGTGGGGGAACGCCAGCGCGTCGCCATTGCCAGGGCTTTGGCCTCCGGCCCCTCGCTGATCCTGGCAGACGAACCGACGGCTGCGCTGGATCCGGTAAATGCGCAAAGCAGCATGGACTTATTCGCGGAATTGGCGCACGAAAGAGGCTGCACGGTCATTTTGGTAACCCACGCGCCGGAGATGGCGCGCCGGCTTGGTTTCCGCGAGTGCCCCTTCCGGCTTGTCTCTACCCGGGCAACGGGCGACAAAGGGGAAGACGCCGGGGTGCGGGCGCTGCTCAATATTCCGGCAGAGGGAGGGACGTAATGCGCCTGCTCCTGCAAAGCTGTTCCATGGCCCTGCGCGATTATCTGCACGAGGGACTGCTCTCCGCTTGTGCCGTACTCAGCCTGGCTGCCGTGCTGACCCCTCTGCTGGTGCTGTACGGCGTCAAATTCGGCATCGTGGCCGCGATGACCGAACGCATGATCAATGACCCGAAAAACCTGGAAATCTCCCCTGTGTCCAGCGCGCATTTCGGCCAGGATTTCTTTGCTGAACTGCAAAGCAGGCCGGATGTCGCTTTCATCCTGCCCCGTACCCGCGCCATTGCCGCCACCATGAGCCTTGCCGCCGGACAGGGCATGGAGCGGCGTACGCTGACCGTAACGCTGGAACCCACGGCCCCGGGCGATCCCCTGTTGGCCAGGTACGCCGCGCTACCGGAAGGGCAAGACAAGATTGTGCTGTCCGATTCCGCAGCCCGCAAACTTGGCCTCAAGGCCGGGGACAAACTCAAAGGACATGTGGAGCGCTCACGCAGCGGGAAGGTGCAAAGCGCCGCCGTGGAGCTGGAGCTGGCCGCCGTACTGCCCCTGGAAGCACAGAGCCGCGACGTGGCCTTTGTGTCTCTGGCTCTTTTGGAAGCCACGGAAGCCTTTCGCGACGGTTTTGCCGCGCCCGCCTTCAACTGGCCCGGCGAAATACCTGAACGTGGGCCGGAACGCAGCTATGCCAGCTTCCGCCTGTACGCCCGCACCCTCGATCAGGTCGGCAGCCTGCGAAGCTACCTGAATGCCAAGGGGCTCGAAGTCTATACCAAAGCGGCGGAAATCGAAGCCGTCAAAGACCTGGATCGTTCCTTCACGCTTATTTTCAGTCTGATCAGCGGCGCGGCGGCGGCGGGTTTTTTCGCCTCCACTGTCAGCAGCGCCCTGGCCGGGGTCAAACGCAAGGAGCGCCATCTGGGGCTTATCCGTCTGCTGGGTTTTCCGGCGAGCAGCATCATGGCCTTTCCGATCACCCAGGCGTTGCTCACCGCCGTGCTCGGCGTATCCCTGGCGGCTGTCCTCTATGCCGGAGCGGCAAGCTCCATTGATACGCTGTTCCGCTTCCGCCTCGGCGACATGGAGCAGCTCTGCCGATTGCTGCCCGAACATTTCGCCGTAACGCTCGGGCTGGTTGTCGCGCTTTCCGCGCTCGCAGCACTGCCCCCGGCGGCACGTGCCGCGCGTATTGAGGCTTCGGATGTCATCAGGGATGTGTAGAGGGCTATGACGCTTATTGCCAAAGATGGAATCCGCATTCGTTCCGGCCCCGGACGACCGCTTCCGTTGCGGCTGCGCTCGACAGCGGTGCCGTTTTTCTGGCGTCCGGCGGGGGACGGCGTGCGTACCCGCGTGCCAGGGCACCTGCTGGAGCAATGGATACTCGTGCTGACCGCCAAAAATATCCCCTTTCTTCTTGCACAAAGAGGAGGACGGCGTCTGATCTATGTGCCGCCTATGGCTGAAGGCGTTGCCAGATGCGAGCTTGAGGGCTACAGCGCGGAAGCTGTCCCCCACATCCTCCCGCCGCTGCAGCCTGCACGGCAAAATACGCACCTGGTCGCGCTCTTTTTCGTGTTTTTGCTGGCCTGGCACGGCATCTGCGCGGGCTGGTGGGAAATTCCGGGGCTTGCGCCCCTGCCGCTTCAAGAATGGATGCGACTCGGCGCGCTAGACGCGTACCGTACCCGCGTCCTGCACGAATGGTACAGAACGGTAACCGCGTTGAGCCTGCATGCGGACGGACTTCACCTGTTCAGCAACGTCGCGGCGGGCTGCCTGTTCCTGACTCTGCTGTGTCGGCGCACGGGCTTTGGAAGCGGACTGCTCCTGACCGTGCTCGGGGGCGTGCTGGGCAATATCTGTAACGCCCTGTACCGTCCGCCGCCTTTTTCCTCGGTGGGCTTTTCAACCGCGCTTTTCGCCTGCCTGGGCCTTTTATCCGGCATCCAGGCCCTGCGCGAAGGACGCCGGGCCAAGGCGTTTCTTCCTTTGGGAGCCGGGGCGGGGCTTTTCGCCATGTTCGGCGCGGAGGGAGAACACGTCGATTACGCGGCCCACCTGTTCGGCATGGCGGCCGGTCTGGTC
>WRKB01000159.1 GCA_009778295.1 Betaproteobacteria bacterium
CAGCGGCATATTTTCCACCAGGGCGAACCCTGATAGACGGGGAGGAAGGATGAGCCGCTTTACACGATACAATGCCCCGGCGGGCAGCAGCCGCTGTGGAGCGATACCGAACATTTCCAGGCTACGCGCGATAACCGGCGCGTCATACGGGAGAATGTACCTGCCGTCATAGCCCATGTTTTCCAGCGCCAGCAGTTTGGGGAGGTTTTCCATGGTCCAGTGCCAGAAGTTACGGGAACCCGCCTGGAAGATAGGCACGGCTTCGTCTATCTCCACTGCGGGCGCGTTCAGGCAGGTCGCTGCGGTGCCGGGCAGGGCAAATTCCGTGGAAGGATAGGGGCAGGATTCTTTAAAAATAAAAGGGAGCTGGCCGTTTTTATGCACCGGCAGCAACACTTGGCGTGTGGAGCCCAGGCACAGGCAGTCGCGTATGCCGTAGAAGGTCAGCCCCAGTTTGGACAGATGGAAAGGGTGGCCGCGATCCGGAAAATGGCGCAGATATTCCGGCGCGAAGAGCAGGATGCAACTTGCGGGAGAAAAGCTGAAGGACATGGCAGCCTCGAAGGGGCTGGAGCAGTTTTCCTTGTGAAATTGCTCTATTGCCGCAGAGTGCTCGCCTCCGGCCAGATGGCCAGGCTGGTATGCTGATCCAGCGCGCGGGAGCGTTGTACCCAGTCATTCGCGTCGCTCGCTGCGGCGCTGATGCGTTCCATGATTTCATTGTAAACCGGGAAAGCATGATCCGGAAGATTGGCCAGGAAATGATACCGGGCCATCAGTCCCAACAGGGAGCGCAGAGCTTCGCTTATCTGCGCAAGCGCACCGCACATCCCGGCGCGGATATCTATGTCCAGGGCTGCAGTCAGGCCTTCTTCATCTTTCAATTCCCCAAGACGCGCGAGCAGGTCCTGTTCTTCCGGCGAAAGCAGAGTGGCCGCCAAGTGCAGTATTTCGTTTTTCATGGAAACTCCTTTGGGCTTTGATTTGCTGAAAGCACAAAGCGTGCCATAAAAAACGTGAGTAACAATATATCGATTTTATAGAAGTTATTTTATGCATTCCTGCCTGGTCTGCCCGGGCATGGTGCGCAACTGCCCGCATACGCCCATGGCATGTCGTATTCATGGCGCTGCAATTCCGCAGGTTCAGAATGCGGCCTATATGTTGACAGTCCCGGGCATCGGGATGAGCGGCGCGGCATCGGGCCATACGGCGCGGGCGATGCAGGTCAGGATGACCGCGCCGATGCCGCACTTGCATACGGTACCCAAAAAACGTCCGAGGAGAGCGCCCAAGGCAGCTTGGACGGCTTTTTCATGTCCGCCGCCACGCACGATTTCCATAAGGTAGCAACCGAGCCATGCGCCGGCCAGCGCGCCCAGGAGTGCTCCCAGCCCGAACAGGAAGGGCGCGCACATGATTGCTCCGAAAACGGCTCCAACAAGTCCGGCGAACAAGCCGGAGTTTGAGGACCCGTATTTTTTGGCTTTCAGGGCCAGCAGGCCGAACTCCAGCAGCTCGCCTAACACGGCCAGTCCGACAAGCAAGGCGAAGAAGCCGAAGTTCATTTGTTCAGCCGTGCTGCTCATGTATTTCCAGACTGCGGCCAGGGCGATGAGCATCCAGTTCGCGGGCAGGCTGAAGAAGTTCAGCAGCAGCACAAGACCCATCATGGCGATGAATCCCCCGGCAATAGCCAGGGCGAGCGATTGCGCGAAGACTTGCTCCATTATTTTTCCCGCAGATCCAGCACGCGTGTTGCTTTGCCCTCGCTGGTGGGCAGGCTGTTGGGCTGTACCAGTTCCACTTTGGGGGTGACGAGAATTTCACTTTGCAGACGGCGGGCAATTTTCTGCTGCAAGCCTTGCAGGGCGCGCATGTCTTCCACGAAATATTCGTCGCGGATTTCCACTTTGATCTTGATGTCTTCCTTGGGGCCCTCGTTTTCGAGAACGATAAGGTAGTTTTGCCCCACTTCCGGCCTGCCCATGATGACATGCTCGATTTGCATGGGATAGATATTCACGCCCTTGATGATGAACATATCGTCCGTGCGTCCCTGGATGCGATCGATGCGGCGGTGCATACGTCCGCAGGCGCAGTTTCCCGGAAGAAAACGCGTGAGATCCCGCGTGCGATAGCGCAGAATGGGCATGCCGACCCGGCAAAGGGTGGAGAGCACAAGTTCGCCCAGTTCTCCCTCGGCGACGTATTCGCCTGTATCAGGGTCTATGATTTCAACAAGGTAGGCGTCTTCCCACACATGCAGGCCGTTTTGCTCCTGGCATTCAAAGGCTACTCCGGGACCGTTCATTTCGGAAAGCCCGAAGGAGTTGTAGGCTGTTACGCCAAGGGCCTCTTCAACGCGCTGGCGTGTCTCTTTACTGTGGGGTTCCGCGCCGATCAGGGCGATGCGCAGGGGCAGGGCGCTCGGATCCTCGCCGTTTTCGCGTAGGGTGTTGGCCAAAACAAGCGCATAAGAAGGAATAATGTGGATGACTGTCGTCCTGAAATCCTTGACGAGTTTGATCTGGCGCAAGGTGTTGCCCGCTCCGGCCGGAATGGTCATGCAGCCGAGGCGTTCCGCACCGGCATGGATGCCGAGTCCGCCGGTGAATAAGCCATAACCTGACATGTTCTGGAAAACGTCCGATCGCCGTACCCCCGCCATGTACATGCTGCGGGCCATAAGATCGGCCCAGGAGTTCAGATCGTTGCGGGTATGGCAGATGGCTACGGGTGTGCCGGTGGTGCCGCTTGAAGAGTGCATGCGCACGATTTCGTCGCGGGGAACGCACAGCAGGCCTTCAGGATATTGGGAACGCAGGTCGTCCTTGGTGGTAAAGGGAATACGTCTGATATCGTCCGGCGTGCGGATGTCCGCGGCTGTGACCTTTGCTTCGGCAAAGCGTTCGGCGTAGAAGGCGCAACGCCCTGCCTGTTCCACGGTGTTGCGCAGGCGCACAACTTGCGCGGCCTCAATGACTGCCCGATCCCATGTTTCGGCACGATCAAAAAATTCCATACGTGATCCGTGGCGTTGGGGAAACGCTGATTATTGGTATGACGTGAAGCTTGTATGATAGTCTATGTGGAGTATCGGCGCAACTGCTGTTGTCGGGCGTGTCGGCAGTAACGTATGGGGAGTGTCCGATATGGAACTTGACAGACAGGCGGATATGCGCCCAAATGGGTAAGTTCCGCCCAAACAGACGGGTTTTGTTGTATCCTTGCGGCTCTGTCCGCCGCACAGCAAGCATTCCAGACGTGCAATGCGCTCAGGAGGGAGGCGTTTGTTACACACAGGCCTCGCCCAAATCGATATATGTATCGGAGACCGGATCCGGAATCAGGAGCGCGTGCGCGAATGGATGGCCCTATGCTGTAAACGCGCGCCCTATCCGACGGTGGTTGTTCTGCCGGAAATATGGGACGTCGGGTATGCTCTGGAACGCAAGGACGAACTGGCAGATGATGAAGGTCGGGAGGCCGCGATGTTTCTGGGCCATCTGGCCCGGCAATACGGCGTTTGGTTCGCGGGCGGTTCAGTGCTGGCGCGTACTGCCGGAGGCATCGTCAACAGGGCGCAGGTCATTGATCCTTCGGGCACGCTTGTCGCTCAGTACGATAAAGTCCATCTTGTGCCGATGCTGGACGAGCCTTTGCACCTTGTGGGCGGGAATTCCCGTTGTATTTTTACTGTCGCCGGGACAATGGCATCTTGTGTCGTGTGCTACGATGTGCGTTTCTGCGAATTTATCCGCCGTTGTGCCCTGGACGGGGCCAAGGTGCTTTTTGTATCAGCCGAATGGCCTCAGGAGCGCATCGAGCACTGGAGGGTTCTGCTGCAAGCGCGCGCCATAGAAAACATGATGTATGTGGTTGCCTGCAACAGGGTCGGCAGTTCCAACGGGGTGCATTTTGGCGGCAATTCCATGGTGTTCGATCCCTGGGGCCTTGTGTTGCACAGGGGGGCGGCGGAAGCTGAAGAAGGCGCGTTTGTTTCCTTTGACCCCGCCGGCGTGGAACATACCCGCAACCAACTCAAAGTATTCGATATGCGCAGACCGGAGTTGTACTAGAACTCATTTCATAAATCAGCCCCAGGCTGATTTATGAGTATCGCTGAGCGCAAAGCGCGGTTTTCGGCTCGCGCACATCTGGTGAAAATGTTCTAGGGCAATTTCACATTTTGAAATTGCCTTGGCGTCT
>WRKB01000160.1 GCA_009778295.1 Betaproteobacteria bacterium
TAAAGGGATCTCCGATGTGATTATGGAGGACGGTCTTATCAATTTGGACTTTGCCGATGTACGCACCGCCATGAGTGAATCGGGCCTTGCATTGATGGGGACCGGCATCGCCTCGGGAGAAAATCGCGCCCGTGAAGCGGCTATGCGTGCAATTACAAGTCCGCTGCTGGAAGACGTATCCATCGACGGAGCCAAGGCAGTGCTCTATAACATTACCGCTGGCGTGGACATTACGGGTGACGAGATCCAGGAAATCGGCACGATCATTGCTGATGCCGTGCATCCTGAAGCCAACGTCATTATGGGGATGGTCTATGACGAAAATGTTGGTGATGAACTGCGCATTACCGTCATCGCCACCGGAATTGATGCCGTGCCTAAGCCGGGGGCAGTGCAATCCTCTGCCGCTGGCAATGTGACTCCCTTCTCCGCTGGCGGCAAGTATTCTCCCGCGCGTGAGCAGGCACAGCAGCCGGCTATGCAGACGCCACAGACGACGAATACGGCTCCGGCGGCGGGAGGCGCTTACCGTCCGCGCCGGATGGTGGAGCAATGGTGTGATGAAAAGAGTGATCTGCCTCCCTATGTGCGCAAGGAACAGGTGCTTGGACACCTGAAAGCGCATCCGTATGCTCCGGGAGAAGAAGATTTTATTTTTGACGAAGAAGAATTTGAGATGCCGGCCTTCATCCGGAGGCAGGCGGACTAGTGTTGCGTTACGCGATACTGGAGCAGTTTTATTTCCTATAACGTACGGGTTCCTTGAAAACCGTACCATGATCGGCGGGCTTATTGTGCTACGGCCCGCTGTCCCTCCTCCTAAAGAACACCGAGGTTTCTTGCGATGCTTCGGTGTTCTTGCTTTGGCGCTCAGGCCGCTGCCGGAGGCGAGCCCAGTTGCGGCAGAGCCGTTTGTAGCACATGCGCTGCACTGAGCAGAGCCGCTTCGCCGAAGGGACGGCCAATAAGCTGTAAGGCTGTAGGCATACGGCTTTGCGTTCCCAAACGTACGGGCAGGGACAGGCCGGGCAGTCCGGCAAGATTTACAGGCAGTGTATATACGTCCCTCAGATACAAAGAGAGAGGGTCCTGATCCTGCTCACCCAGATGCCAAGCAGTGAGCGGCGAGACAGGGCCGCAGACGATGTCGCATTGTGTGAACGCCGTTTCAAAATTTTGCTGGATAAGCCGCCGCACCTGAGCGGCTTTTTTATAATAGGCTTCATAATAGCCGGAGGATAGTACGTAGGTTCCCAGCATGATGCGACGTTTGACTTCTTCGCCGAAGGCTTCGCTCCGGGTGCGTACATACAGCTCCTCCAGCTCCTGTACGCCTTCCGCACGCCGTCCATAGCGCACGCCGTCGAAACGGGCAAGATTGGAACTCGCTTCCGCCATGACGATGATATAATATACGGCTGTGGCCAGATGGGTGAGGGGCAGCGAAACAGCCACGATCTCCGCACCGAGCTGTTTTGCCAGATCCAGTGCGTCGCGGCAGGCGCTCTCCATTTCTTCACTCAGGCCGTTGGTCAGGAATTCCTTGGGCAGACCAATCCGTATCCCCTTTAAATCGTTTTTGGCTTTCAGCGCTGCCACGTAGTTATCCACAGGCAAGGGGGAAGATGTGGCATCGCGCGGATCATGCCCCGCGATGACAGAGAGTACAAGAGCGCAATCTTCCACGCTTCGAGCTAGCGGTCCAATCTGATCCAGGGAGGAAGCCAGGGCTATGCCTCCATAGCGCGATACGCGGCCATAAGTGGGTTTGAGGCCCACACAGCCGCAAAAGGCCGCCGGCTGGCGTATGGAGCCACCCGTGTCGGACCCCAACGAGGCAAAACACTGGTAGGCGGCTACGGAAGCGGCAGAACCTCCGCTTGAGCCGCCGGGCACGCGTGTGATATCCCACGGATTTTTGCTGGGACCGAATGCGGAAAATTCTGTGGAGGAACCCATAGCGAATTCGTCCATATTGGCTTTGCCCAGAATAATGGCTCCCGCTTCACGCAGGCGTTTTACGACAAAGGCATCGTAGCAGGGTGTAAAATTTTCCAGCATGCGCGAGGCCGCTGTGGTGGGCATATCTTTGGTGACCAATGAATCCTTGAGCGTAAGGGGTATCCCCCAGAGCGGCCGGGAAGAATCCGGTCCCCGGCGATCCAAGGTTTTCGCTTCTTCTAACGCATCATCGTCCCGCCTGCTCAGCAGAGCATTGATTCGAGGTTCTGTCCGTTCGATCTGCGTCAGGCAGGAACGGGTGACGTCCTCGGCGCTCAGTTCGCCTTTGGCAAGCCTGTCGCGGATTTCCATCAGGGAAAGCTGGCACAGCATCGTCATCCTAGTATCCTCGGCACGACAAAATATTGCCCATCTTGCTCTGGAGCGCCGGCAAGCAGTTTTTTTCGTTCCAGGGAAGCTTCGATCAGATCGGGCCGTGTAGCAACGCTATGCTGCACGGGTTGGTATAAGGCTTCCACTCCTTGCGTATCGACGGCATTCAGTTCATCCATGTAGCGCAGAATGACGCTAAACTGGCGCGCGAAGCGCTCCTGGGTCGTCTTGTCTAGATCCAGTTTGGCCAGTTCGGCCATGTGAGCTACGTTTTCTCGGCTGATGCTCATATATACCTCCAAGAGGCAAAGCTAATATTCAATAGGACTTGCCACAGGCTTTGCCGCATCCTGCGGAGGCGTTGCCTGACGTATCGCCGGTGCATTTATTCCAGATGGGGATGCCGGGGGAGAGGGGGACTGCGGAGTGACGGAGGTACGTGGAAGCGACAGAGGAGATGCTGCGGCCGGGGCCGGAGTGAGTAAAGCCGGGACGGGATGTTCACCCTGAGCGATTCGTACCCGTTCCGCGAAACGAAGTTGCGCTTCCTGCCAGGCTGTCTTGAGTTGAGCGGGTTGCGTAGGCGTAAAGCCGCCTGCAACGGGAGAAAAAATGAAAAGGGTCTGCGCGGCTTTGCCTTGGGCGTCCCAGGTGATGGGGGCCATGCTCCAGTCGATGTTGCGTTGTGCTTCCATGGCGCGTTGAGTCACAATTTGCGGGGACCAGCCGGCACTGAGCTTCATCTGAGCGGCAAAATGCAGGAAGTCGTAGCCGAGGCCGATCCAGAAGTCCGGGGTAGTTCCCTGCATGGCTGTACGTAATGCTTGCGCACCCGGGCTGGAGAGCCCTGGATTCCAGGGCCCGGGGAATACGGCGAGCTGGTAGTTTTGAGGCATGACCGGGGGTCTGCTCTGTATCCCTTCCCCCCAGAGCGAGTCGCCAAGCAGCACGGCCCTGTCTTCTCCGTTGTACCGCAGGCTGGTGATGATCTGATCTGCAGAAGACCAGGAATCCGGCAGAAAAATGGCTTGCAGATCGGTTGTGGGGAAGGGGGTTTTGTTAATTTCCCGTTTGCCGACAAGCTTGGCTGCCGCATCCGGCCAGCTTGCCGCCGTGCCGGGGACATAACTTGCCGTTTGCACCGCGGCGCCGCGCAGTATGGCTCGTTGGCGGAAAATTTCCGCCATGCGCGTACCGTAGGCTCCATCGGGATAAAAAACCCCGTAGGAAGTAAAGCCCATTTCAATTTGCATGAAGCTGATCAGCGCATCCACCTGGTCCTGGTGGCTGGGGAAAAAGCGCCAGGCGGTAAAACCTTCATCCCCCGGCTCCAGCTGAGGCAGGAAGGTAAAAAAGGCTCGTCCCTGCGCAGCAGACGATTTTTTTGCCGCGCTGTAAGGTGCTGCCAGTACGGGGCCGCCCACCAGAGCACATTCCTGGGGCAGGGCTGCGAGTTGGCTCAGCCAGTCGGACTGGTCGGTGTCCAGCATGCGCACGTTGACTGTTGTGCCCTGGCGTTCCATTTCCTGTTTCGCGGCGCTCGCCCCCTGTGCAATTTTTTCAGCAATGCCTTTGGCCGGTCCTTGCAGAGGCAGAGCCAGCGAAAAACAAAGGGATGACTCTGAGGAAACGGGTTTGACAATGGAAGCTGCCTGGTGTTGCTGTGCGGACTCAGACGCCGGTCGCGAAGGCGGTGCCGGAGTCGGTTTGGAGGAAAAAGGCGGTAGGCAGGCATTAAGTAAAACACAAACGGACAGGGCTGCCAGGCGGAAAAGGAGACGCCTCGCGGGAGCGTGTGGAAGGAATGGATGGGAGTTTTTCTTCATAGTGCGCGAAGGATCCTGTGTTGGAATACAAAAAGCCAGCCCGTGAAAAAGTCGCGGGCTG
>WRKB01000161.1 GCA_009778295.1 Betaproteobacteria bacterium
TGTTAACGCCGGATTCTAATGTCCAAAACCAGCTGGTCTAAAATGCGCAACAGCAGCCGAAAAAAGTGCGCATCATAAGCGCTGCAAAACCCATGAAATATCACCCAACGAGGTTTCAAATGTGGTATACTCGGAAGTAGGGGTGATATCTGAAATGGAACGATATAGGGCAATTGACACACTATTTGCAGAAGGGTTAGCACTAAACCAGGAAAACGACATGGTAGGCTGTTGCGACAAATGGCTGGAAGCATGGGGATTAATCAAAGAATTGTTCGCTGAGGGGGCTGCACAAGACATTGATGACCTCGATGGCAAATATAAATGGAAGCAATTTCCCAGCAACTATGTGCAATACTTGGAAATGGAATTGCACAATGCCGGAATAGATGATGGGGCATACCACCAGAAGCGTATAGAATACTGTAAGGAACTCCTACAATGGAGCGGGACAGACGAGCTGCTTATCAATAACACCCGCATAGCATTAGGGGAAGCTCATTACTGGTCTGGTGACGAACTTGGCGGAGAAGAGGTATTCGAGGAATGGATACGTGAAGACCCCGACTGCGGATGGGCATATAGCGGATGGGCGGAATGTTGCCGGTACAACAAAAGTGGCGCACAATACGAGAAGGCGGAAAGGATACTGCTTGGCGGATATGCAAGGGCTGGATTGCGAGACAGCAAATATGTTATTGAAGGCCTCATAAACCTATACGAGGAAATGGATGAGCCTGGCAAGGCGGCCAAGTACAAGGATATAGATCCCGACCAGCAGGCCGGCGGGCCGGGGAGCGGCGAGAGACGGAAGGCAGATCCGGTGCGTGTTGTAAAAATCGGCCGAAACGAACCCTGCCCATGCGGCAGCGGGAAGAAATACAAAAAATGCTGTGGTGCGTAGAACAATTGGCAAGCCGGGAACTTAAAGGGCGTGCCCACCCGCATTCCCGCGGGTGGGCGCCAATGCCGTGAACTGCTTGACAACAGCCGCAAACGGCGGGATTTTAGAAAGGCAGCTCGCCAAAATCCATGTCTACGTTGCCAATCTGGCTTCTTTGCCTGAGGTATTCAATACGCGCTTCGTGCTTGGCATCGTCGCTTTTGGCTGACATGATTTTAGAGTAAGCGTTGCGGAGTTCCAGCTTCTGCATTTTCACTTTCAACTCCCAAAGGATAGGGTAGTAATCGTAACAATTTGGATGCTTGGATAGGTCCATGCATTCAAGGAGCACGATGATCCGTTCCAAAATAGAGCGGGGGATCATAACATTCTTGTCCATAACCAGCCCCCCCTAACTCAATTCGCACTCGATGACCAGTTTTGCCATGCGGTCGTCGATGATCGTCTTCCTGTTCTGAGCGCCATAAAGAAGCGAGCTGGTGCAGGCCTTGTTGATCATGCGGGGAATGCCGCCTGAGAATTGGAAAATGTCGTCGATAGCGGCGTCGGAGAAAATATCCTTTTGGCAGCCGGCAAAATCCAAATGCGCCCTGATATATTCCTCGGTTTGATGCCTGTCCATATGCCCGATGGCGCACTGCACGTCGATCCGCTGGCGTATAGCCGCGTATGACTGCAATTTCAGCTTGTTGTCCCAGAGCTCGTTTTGGCCGGACAATATGAGCGACATCGGCGATTCCGAGTCCATCCGGTAGTTGAGCAGGAAGCGGATTTCTTCCAGCATATCCCGGTCCAGCAGGTGCGCCTCGTCCACTATCACCACTGGCAAAATGCCGTGGACGCCTTTCATGATCTCGATTTCCTTGTGCAATTGCAGCTTTGCCTCGCTGCGGACATGCTTTGCGTCGAACCCCAGTTGCTTCAATATCCCCCTGTAGAACGTCAGCGGCGTCATTTTCGAATCCGAGACATACAGAACCCTGTATTGCGAGCTGTGCAGTTCGTCGCTAAGCCGCCGGAGGCTCGTCGTCTTGCCCGTGCCGCTGTCGCCGGTCATCACGGCGAACAACTGGCGCTTGGCCGCCCATTTTAGGCGTTCGATCAGCTCGTCGGAATCATTTCCGCGGTACAATTTGCCGGTAGGGACCGCCCGGCCGAAAGGCGTCTGCGCGAACCCGTAGAATTCCTCAAACATTGCCGCCACCGCCTTCCAGCCCGCTGTAGCGGATGGCGCGGCGGGCAGCGTCCCGGCGTGCCGTATGCCGCTTCTCTTTTTCATCAAGCAGGCGTGATGTGCCCGGCAGCGCGGGGAGCATTGTTTTCGGCAGCTTGGGGCGCGGCCCTGTGTGTTCCCCAATCTTTAGTTCCTGCGCCAGCCAAGCCTTGCCGTCGTGCTCCACCGTCAGCGTCTGTATGTCGTTGGGGTCATACGCCACGTCGACCGTCCGCCCGGCAAGCAGCGCGCTCACCTCGTACTTCTTGCCGCAGAAGCTGATGCAGCCTGACTTGTCGACCTTGCGCGTCTCCACCCGCATAAATGCGGAGGCGACGGTTTCCGGCGAGACGAACCTGAGGGGCGCTTTTGACGTTTTGTATGCGATTTCCGGGGTGGCCCCTTTAAGCCCGCCATGCACCCGGGTGTGGTAGCATTCCGCTAGCCATACATTAAAATATCTGTTGTAGTCGTCCAGCGTCTTGCAGTTTTTTAGCGCGGCTTCATCTAAAAAGCTGTCGACTGTCCGGTTGAACCTTTCAATTTTGCCTGTGGACTCCGGCGAATAGGGCTTGGCAAAGAGCAGCTTGACGCCAAGCACCGCGCAGGCCCGGTTCATCCACTTGTTTTTGAATTGCTTCCCCTGGTCAAAGTACACCCGGCGTGGGACGCCTTCTTTCAAAACCGCCTTGCGGAAGCAGTCTTCAACAATCGTCTGGTCCAAGCTGTCATAAAACTCGCCGTGGACAACGTAGCGTGTCGCATCGTCAAGGAAGCTTACGAGGTAGGTCTGCTTCTTTGCCCCGCCAATGGTGAGGTGCATTGCGAATTTTATGTCGCTGTGCCACATGTCCCCGCGATTCTGGCGCTGGAACCGCCGCGCCGCCAGTCCGCCCTGCTGGTACATCTTCATCTGGCGGGCAGAGTAGCCTTTCTCCTGCAGTTTGTCTTGCAGCGTGGTGCGCTTCAGCAGGCCGGTAGGCGCTTTCCCCTCCATCTCCAGTATCTCGATGATTTGCGGGATGCTGCGGCTTGGGACCTCGCGCCGCAGCAGGATAGCTTCCTCAATCAGGCTGTCCGGGATGACGCTCCGGGCGTTGCCGTCCCGGCCCACAGGCTTGAGCCCCTCAAAGCCGTGCTGCTGATAGGCTTCAAGCCAGCGGCCTAATGTCCGCCGGTGTATCCCGTTTTGTTCGCACGCTTCATTTTTGAGCAGCATCAATTTGGCCGCATCCGCATTCTCCTCCATTGCCGCCATGATGGGCGCGATGATTTTGTGCCGGTTCACCGCGATTTCTTCCGCTTTTCGGGTATCTTTCATACTGCACTCCTTCGTTTTCAATAAAATTGGGTCTTGCAGTATGATTATATAGTCACGTCAGCCGGACAAAAACGCCGAACGGGTATGTACCCATAAATTCGCGTTTGCGGTCGCCCGGGCTATTTCCCTCGGCGCGGGCGCTGCTGGGAACGCGACGCCGTATTTCTCGCGCAACGATACAATGACACTTTCAAAATACAGCCGGCAAGCTGCCCACCACGTTCTGATTTTTCGGATCGTACCCTCCTCGCAACATAATCCGGAGACCTCGTCGGCTATGATTTTCTCCACTGTATTGGCACAGTGCCTTTTGTACGGTATCAATATATCCGGCAACTCATGGTGTATCGCCCGGCAATCCTTGCAGCGCAACCGCCTGATGACAAGTATTTCTTTTATCCCGTTGTCGTCAATGTACTTGCGTCCCCGCGTTCCAATTACAATAAGCGCGTGACCGCATACTGGACACACATTTTTTTCATAGCTTAGGATATATGTCCTGCCTGTGTCGTCTTCCCTCCGCCCGTAGCTTTTTATTATTATCATCTGTTTCTACTTGCAGATTCTCATTTTTCCGGAGTGTACACCAGCGTTCACGCTCGTGTGTACAAAGGCGTTGACGCCTTTGTATTTGCGCGACAATAATGAGCCGGTTATCTGCAATTCCCTTCAGTTGGCATTATATCCGGCTGACTATGGACATGCAAGGATGTCGGCTTTTGATCCTTTAACTCCGGCGTAAACAGTCTACGTCCGTGAAAACGACTTTTGCACCACGTTTGTG
>WRKB01000162.1 GCA_009778295.1 Betaproteobacteria bacterium
GATTGATTGCGGCGCCTACGATGGAGACACCTTGCTTGCTGCCCAGGCGCAAGGCTACGGTATCGAAAACGCGCTATGTCTGGAACCTGATCCGAAAAACTTCCGCAAACTGGTCAACACGGTCCAAAAGGCCGGAATTTCCGCGATCTGCCTGCCCTGCGCCGTCGGCCGTGAGGCCAGCATGCTGCGTTTCGCGGCGCAAGGTCTGGACTCCAGCCACCTCGACCCGCAAGGCGAGGTGCAGGTGCAAGCCATTGGTCTGGATGAGTCCTTCCCTCTCCTCTCCTCTCTTGCGCCGAACCTTATCAAAATGGACATCGAAGGCGCGGAACTCGAGGCGCTGGAAGGCGCTTCCCGATTGATTCAAACTTATAAACCCAATATGGCCATCGCTGTTTATCACCATTTCAGCCACTTATGGGAAATTCCATTGCTTCTGTACAAATGGTTACCCGACCATCGCTTTTATTTGCAAGTACATGCGTACAATTCTTTTGAAGCTGTAATTTATGCACAGCGCCAGCATTGAATTTGTTCTCCATCCGAGGTGAATACATGACTTACTATGAAGAAGGAAAACTCCAGTTTGACGGCTTGTTTGTACTGGAACTCGCCAACAATCACTGGGGAAAACTGGAACGCGGGCAGAAGATCGTTACAGACTTCGGACGCATCGTGCGCTTTAACAGCATAAAAGCTGCCATCAAATTACAATTTCGCGATGTGGATCATTTTATTCATAAAGATTTTCGTGACCGCTCGGACATCCGTTACATCAAAAAGACCCTGGATACTAAACTCACAAAGGCGGAATACAAAATCCTAGTCGAGCATGTGCGCATCTCGGGCTGCATACGCATGTCTACCCCCTTTGACGAAGCATCGGTGGACTTGTGCAAGGAACTGGGCATTGAAATCATCAAAATCGCCAGCTCCGACCTCAACGACTGGGTGCTGATCGAAAAAATTGCCACCACGCGCAAACCCGTCATCGTCTCTACCGGAGGTTCTTCGCTGAAAGACCTGGACGATCTGGTAAAATTTTTCCGCAACCGGAACATCCCGCTTGCAATCAACCACTGTGTGTCCATCTACCCTTCGGAAGATTCGGAACTGGAGCTGAACCAGATCGATTTTCTGCGCGACCGTTACCCGGAGAATGTGATTGGTTTTTCCACTCATGAAATGACCGACTGGCGCAATTCCGTCATGATGGCCTACGCCAAGGGTGCGCGCACCTTTGAGCGCCATGTTGACATTGATGCCGACGGTATCCCCGTTTCCAAATACTGCACCCTGCCGGAGCAGGCGGACATCTGGTTCAAGGCCTACAAGAAGGCCATTGAAATGTGCGGCGCGCCGGGCACACAAAAGCGCATGCCGCCGCCCAAGGAAACCAACTACCTCGACGGTCTGGTGCGCGGGGCCTATGCACGCCGCGATTTGCCTGCCGGACATCAGCTCAAATCCAGTGACGTATATCTGGCGATCCCGCTGCAAAAAGGCCAGATTTCCTGCCGCGAACTGATGAACGGCGAAGTCTTGCGCAACCCCGTGGCCGCCGATGCGCCGCTGCGCATCGACGATATTGACGGCCCGCACGTCGAGAGCGAGAGCCTGCGTCAATTGATCTACCAGCGCGGACTATGAGCGGCGTAACCATCCAGACCGATGCTCGCCCTCTGTTGAGCATCGTTACCGGCTGCTACAACGAACAGGACAATGTGCAGCCGCTGTACGAGCGCATCTTTGCTGCCGTGCGCCCGCTGGAACAGCGCTACCGCTTCGAGCTGATCCTGATCGACAACCACTCGCAGGACGCCACGGTGGAGCGCATCAGCGCCATTTGCGCACAGGACGCGCGAGTCAAGCTCATCGTCAACGCGCGGAACTTCGGGCATGTCCGCTCGCCGTTTCACGCCCTGCTGCAAGCCCAGGGAGTGGCCGTGATCGGCATGGCCTCTGATCTGGAAGATCCGCCCGAACTGATCCCGCGCTTTATCGAGGAATGGGAAAAAGGCGCAGCGGTCGTGGCGGGCGTGTATGAAAGCGCGTCAGGAACCGGCCTGCTCGGCCTGGCCCGCAAAGCCTATTACCGCATCATTGCCGCCGTGGCCGAAGCCCAGCCCATTGCAGCCTTCACCGGCTTTGGCCTGTACGACCGCCGCGTGGTCGAGCTGCTGCGCAAAACCGGCGGCCCCTATCCTTATGTGCGCGGCCTGGTTTCCGAGTTTGGGTTGCCCATCAAGACAATTCCATTTACAAAACCAAAGCGGCAATCGGGCATTACCAAACAGAATTTTCTTACCTTGGTGGATTTCTCCATTCTGGGCCTTACCAGCATGTCGCGCGCGCCGATCCGCATGGCCACGCTGCTGGGAGCCATGCTGTCCTTCATTGGTTTTTTACTGGCATTGATCTATCTTGTTGCCAAGATAATATTCTGGGATAGATTTCCTTTTGGCCAGGCGCCCCTGTTGATTGGTATTTTTTTGTTCGGGTCCGTGCAGATTTTTATCGTTGGATTGATCGGTGAATATATTGCTTCATTGCACCAGCGTGCACAAAATTTTCCGTATGTCGTGGAATTGCGGCGCATTAATTTTGATTCTTTATCACCGCCGCCAGATATTTCAGCGCAAGGATAAGCCATGAATCTTCTGTTTGCGGAAGATTTTTATTTAATCGGGCGTTATATTGTTTTTGGTTTATGGAATTCAATATTTGGCTGGTTGATTTTTACCGCCGTCTGGAAAACAGGGCATGATCATTTTCCGTTGTGGTCACTTGTCATTCTGGCCCATCTGGTAGCAACGACTCAGGCTTTCATAACACAAAGAAAATGGGTTTTTAGATCCGGTTCTGAAAAAATTCTGATCCAATACGCGCGCTTTCAGGGCGTGTTTTTAGGCTTGCTCGGCGCGGGTTTGCTCATGCTCCAGGCCCTGGTGGTTCAAGGCATGCACCCATTGCTGGCCCAGATATTGGTCATGGCCGCACAAGCAGCCAGCGGCTTTGTGTTGGGACAATCATTCACCTTCAGCCCTGAAAAAATTCGCCTGCGGTACATGTTCACCCGCTTGGTGCGGTGCGCACAAAGCAGCCGTTGGGTCTGGGTGACGTTTGGTGTCAATCTGGCAGTTTTTCAGCATTATCTGGTGCAGCCCTTTTACGCCAGCCTCACGAACGCAGGCCATGATTTCGCGTTGACAGGCCCGGCACTGCTTGAAGGCCGGTATTGGCTGCAAACCAATGGTTTCATCGCCGGGCTGTTCAACCCGCCTTGGTTCACGCCCGCCTGGTGCGCCGGAACCGTTTTTTTTGCCGATCCGCAGAATGTTTTCTATTCGCCGCTGCAATGGTTGACACTGGCGTTCGACCCTTTTCAGGCCGTTGCGATGAATGCTTTGCTGTTTGCCGCCGCAGCCTATTGGGGCTGCTATTTTCTGGCGCGGCGGATATTGCATTGGCAGCCTGCTGCCGCCGCCGTGTTTGCCGTGCTCGGCATGGCCAATGCGTTTTTGCCCATGCGCTCTGCCGTGGGCGATGCGGACTGCCAATCGCTCTACCTGTGGCCATGGATCGCGCTGGCTCTGTGCTGGCCCAGCCCTGCCCCGGCCCGCTGGCTCGGCCATATTGCCGCTCCGGCTTTGGGTGTGGCGCTGGGGTTGACCGGCTGGCTGCATTTCGGCTTTGCCGAAATGATGGCGCCTACTTTCCTGGCTGTGCTGCTGTTGTGCCTGGTGCTGGTATTCATGGGCCGGCAATCCTTGAGGCTGGTAGCGGCGCGGGCCGTGCTGGGCGGTGCCTTGGCCATTGCGCTCAATAGCTCCAAGCTCTACGAGGCCGCGAGCCTGATGCACAACTTTCCCCGCGATTTTTACGGCCTGCCCGGTTTCGCATCATTACGCGATGCCTTGATCGCGCCGCTGATGGCTTTGCTGTTGCCCTCCGAATGGACTGCGTTGTTTGGCGCGCAGCGGCTGTCGAACGTTCGATTCGCGGTGCTCCCGCACGAATGGGCGATGGAATTTGGGTTGGGAGCGTTGGCCGTCGCGCTACTGGCCGCGATGGCGCTGCTGTGGTTGCGGCTGCGTGTACAACCCGCGTTGGCCGAGAGCGCGAATACGGACGCCCAAACGCAGCCCCGGCGCGGCACGCAATGGCTGGCGCTGCTGGGCTGCGCGCTCATCGGGATTCTTGTCCCGCTACTGCTCTGGAATCAGGGGCCGGTG
>WRKB01000163.1 GCA_009778295.1 Betaproteobacteria bacterium
GGCCTGCCGCAAAAGCCGATCCAAATGCCCGGGCTGTGGTCCGGCCTCGCGGGAAAGGCCCGCCAGAATCGCGTCCAGATGCAGATCCGCGGCATGGATATAGCGAACAGGATACATGTTAGCGGGCCTTCATTGCCTGGCGCAACACGCGCGCTTTCTCCAGCAGTTCCATCAGTCCCGGGTCTCCGGGCAGAACTTCCAGGCCTTTCTTCAAATAGGGGCCGGCGCGCACCACTTCCCCGGCGTCTACCAGCAGGCCGGCGATCATGTAAAAGAGGCGGTGTTCGTCCCTATATGCGCGCACGGCCTCGACAAAGCTCGCGTCCGCCTCGGAAGCCCTGCCTTGTTCCAAAAATTTTTTTCCGGCGTTATAGGCTTGGTCAAGTTTGATTTTTCTGGCCAGAGCCGTTTCCCGGTCTTCCGTTTCCGCGGCTTCTTTGATCTGATCATGAATGCCTGCAAAAAGCGCAAGCAGCTCCTTCTCCTGCCCCGGCGCATACGCGCACTGCCCGCCAGGCAGAAGCGCCCTGACCTGCTCATCGCGGATAAGCAGTTGCAGGGTGTCGCGGATGTCCCCCCGGATGTCCGTGGGCGGAGCGCTGCCGCCCACTTCCCGCAATCCCGCGACAAAACAGTTCAAGGCACGGACCATCTCGTTACGCTGAAAACTTGTTCGCGCCCGTCCGAAATTTTCGCGAATTTGCCGTATATTCATGCTGCACCCTTGCATTCCCGCGAGCTTTCATTCCAAACCGCAGGCGATTTCTCCAGCAGGTTTGTACTATATGTAGAAGCCCTTTCATAATCAACTTATGAGTGGCTTCTGACGCCATCCGGCAGGACGGCGCGGAGGCATGGACGCCGTGAACGGGCTGAAAACCGCGTTTTTCGGCAAATGATCCTTTTATAATCAACAGCCAGGTTGGTTGTGAGAGAGCTTGCAGCAGGTACATAGCAGGCCGGACAGTAGCCGGGCAAGGGCTAACGCTGCGGCAAAATCTGCCGGGGGAAAATTTTTCTTTTTCGATTAATAGCATGGGATAATTATGTATTTTATTCTGGAACATTCCTTGAATCTGTCAGGCCGCAAGGAGTCCCGGCATGAATATTCTTCCCGCTATGCAACGTGCTTCTACTGCCAAAGATGCTGTTGCCAATCTCTTTTCCGGCACAAAAAACACCCCGGATTCCTCCAACGCAAAGAAGTCCCTGGCCGATCCGAAGAATGCTCCGGATTTTTCCGGCATGCAGAATGTCCAGGCTTCCTCCGATATACAGAGTATTCCGGGCGTTCCCGATACAAGGAATGCCCAGGCCAAGACTCTGGCCGACCAGAAGAATGCTCCGGCTTCTTCCGGCATGCAGAAGACCCAGGCTTCCTCCGCCCAGAATGTTCCGGGCGCTCCCGATACAAGGACTATCCCGGCCTTTTCCGAGGCGAGGAAGTCCTTGGCCGACCAGAAGAATGTTCCGGATTCTTCGGGCATGCAGAAGTCCCAGGTTCCCTCCGCTGTACAGAATGTTCCGGGCGTTTCCAATACGAGGAATATCCCGGCCTTTTCCGGCGCAAAGAAGATTACGTCCTTTGCCGACGCCCTCCGCCAGGCCAGGGAAGAGGTACAGCGCGCAAGCTCCGGCTATACCCGGAATATCCGCGATCGTCTGCAGGAACATCTGCAAAGCGGCAGCCGGAAAACCGGAAACGGCACGTCGAATGCTGCGTCCCCCCGTGCTGCTGCGGCCGCCCGTCAGGTGCTCGGCGCGGCTGCGGCCGCTGAAAGTGAAGCCTTCCGGCTCAATACCCGGCAACAGGGTATCTCTCAGGGAGACCGGCAGCAGTATACTCCCCTGGAAAAAGCCCCTGTGGCGATGCACAGCACAAACGGCGTGCATTATGAGTTGGGGGAGGTGGGTTTTACCCAGCAGGAACTTTCCAAGCTTCGCGACAAATTGCTCAAGGAAGGGTTGGCTCCGCAAAGTCTGACCGCCATCGAACAGCTCGCCTCCCATCCCCATGGGGCAACCCTCGGTCAGTTGTTGAGCCTGATGGACGGCAGCCTTCTCCAAAAGGTCTCCCTTTCGGACTATGACAAGGCAAGCCTGCAAAATTTTACCTCCAAGATCGACAGCAGCGGAACACTGGGCAAAAACGTATTGGACGCCCTTGAGCAGGGCCAGAGCAGGGCAGCCTGGGATGCGATCAAGTCGTCTTTTGCCGCGTTGAATCCTCAGGAACCCCTCGTCTTTGAAGCGGGAGAAGCCGCGCTTATATGCAGGGCCTTCGGCGTCAGCCCCCGGGCGAGTGCGGAAGTACTGAAGCAGTTCGGCAATGCTGAAAGCGTGCTGATCACGCCCGAGGGCTTCACGGCGCTTATGGTGCCCGCACAGCAGGAAATTTTGGATAAGAGCCAACAGAACGACAAGCTCGGCCAGGCGCTGGCCAAGCATCTGCAGCCCATCATCGACGAAGCCCGCCTGCGCAGCGAAAAAGAGAGCAAGGCGGCCAACGGCGAAGATCGCAAAAGCAAGCGGAGCGAAATACTTATCCGCGACAAGATCACGTCTACCTTCCACAAGGATGTGGCCGCGCCCGAAAAAGACGATGCCGGGCGCAATCCGCTGATCGGCCGTAAAGACGCCTCCGGCAAAAAGAACGCGGCGTCAGGCGGAAAGGACGAGGCCGGACATAACCCGCCGACAGGCGGCAAGGCCGAAAGCGCCGGCGGACGGGCCGAAGCGCAGGGCATGCGGACTGAAGAGTCCGTCAGGCCGGAAGGACAGGCCGCCAGGACTCCGCTGCGTTATGAAGAGGAACTTGCCGCCACTGACAAGCTCAAGGCCGCCGTGACGGCAACATCGTCCGATGATTCTCCTGCTCCCCAAAAGTCCGCTTCTTCCGGGCGCGACGCGTCGAACGGGGCCGAAGCGGACGCGGGGCAAAAGGAGCCGCCGCGCCTGCGCTTTGAACAGGCCCGGGACGGCAGGGACGACACCAATCAGGATGCGCGGCGCGACAGCCAGCGGGAAATGCCGCTTGCCCGTGCCGAAGTCCGTCAATCGGCGCAAACGGTCGATATGCGCGCCGTTGCCGTGTCCGCCATGCCTGTGCAGCCGCAGGAACAAAGCGGCGGACACCTTTCGAGTCCTGTTCCGCTCGTCCGCCAAGCCTTGCAGCAGGTGGATCAAGTCTCGCTGGGCAGGCTGACGAACGGCGACCAGCGGCTGGAATTGCAGCTTGCGCCGAGCGAGCTGGGCGCCGTCACTCTTATCCTCACCAGCGGCAAAAGCGGCGAAATCAGCGCCACCATCCGTTCCGAAAGACATGAAACAGCGGAACTTGTCTCCCGCCACCTGGATATGATCCGGGTCAGCCTGGAAGAACAGGGGCTGAAGGTGGACAAGCTGGAAGTGCAGAACCAGATGCTGAACAACCAGGACAACTGGCAGGGCATGGAACAGCATAACGCCATGCGCGAGGAGCAGGAACGCCGCGAACAATTGGAGCGTTTGCGCCGCCTGGGCAGGCTGGGTGAAAGCGATGCCGCCCGGGCACAGGATATGCAATTACATGAGCATACGGCAGAAATTTCCGGGCAAGGGCTGCACTTGGTAGCCTGAGGACGGGCATGCACACAGAGGTAGGTTATGAGTCAGGCAATTAATGCAGGGATAGCGACATCCAATCAGCTCAGCCAGGCGGCGCAGGCAGCCGCGGGCAGCAAGGGCGACACTCTCGGGAAGGCGGATTTTCTCCAGCTCCTGGTCACCCAGTTCAAGTACCAGGACCCCCTGAATCCGATGGACGACAAGGAATTTGTCGCCCAGCTCGCCCAGTTCTCCAGTCTGGAACAGTTGATGAACCTGAATACGAGCATGGATTCTCTTACCTCGGCCACACGCGATCAGCAGATGATGAACGCCGCGAACTACATAGGCAAGGACGTGGCCGCGGGAGGCAACTCCGTCTCCAAGGGCGACGACGGCACTATCAGCAAGTTCTATTGGGCCATCGGCAGCGATATGGCCAAGGGTTCCATCTACGTCTACGACCAGAACATGAACCAGATTTACGGCGAAGTGTTGGGCGCCAAGGCCGCGGGCACCTATACCTTCGACTGGTCCGGCAAGAACTATGCCGGCACGGATGCCCTCCCCGGCGTGTATTACATACGCCTCTCGTGCGAAGACGCCAACGGTCAGGGCATGCTTGTCGACACGGCGGTCACCGGGCGCGTGGACGGCGTCACCACCTA
>WRKB01000164.1 GCA_009778295.1 Betaproteobacteria bacterium
AGGAATAAGGCGGCATAGCCAAGTGGTAAGGCAGAGGTCTGCAAAACCTCCATTCTCCAGTTCAAATCTGGATGCCGCCTCCACTCCATGCGGGAGTAACTCAGTGGTAGAGTGCAACCTTGCCAAGGTTGAAGTCGCGGGTTCAAATCCCGTCTCCCGCTCCAATTCTTCTGACTTGCGGGAATAACTCAACGGTAGAGTGTCAGCTTCCCAAGCTGAAGGTTGCGAGTTCGAATCTCGTTTCCCGCTCCAAAAAATCAGGCACTTACAGGCAATAACCCGTAGGTGCCATTATTTTTTACTACCCTATTACTACCCAAACATCAAAAAAGCCTCTGACAGGCTAAGTTCATCACCCCGACCACATCGGGGAGCGGATCACCGTTCTTTCCTCTTGGGAGGCGAAATATGAAGCTCGCCCTCCCCCCAGTACTCCTTGAAGCTCTCAAACGCCTTGCCTGCCTTGAATTTCATCCTTTTCGCCTCTGGCGTATCACGTACAATCGTCCAAAACTTTACCGGCTTATGCGACTGGAGCGCCGACGAAACCTCTTGGCAGTGGCCACAGTTCTTTTGCGGCATATGGACATACCTACCGGGCGTATTGTCCGCCCGGTAGGGGAAAAAGACGGACAGATAATATTTGCTGATTGCTCGCTCAGTTGGCTTGCGGAAGAAGCCCATGTTTCTTTGCGTACCCTTTGCAGGGTACTGGCGGATCCCCCCCAGTGGCCGCAATGGCTGCGTGCAGGGCATAAATCGGCTCGAGCGCCGGCTGCGGCGATCCCGTAAATCCCTTTTCCAATTCTTGCTGAGATGGGCCCCCCTTCATGTTATTCCTTTTAGTTATTAGTATATCTGGTAGTTTTTAAAGGGCAAATTGCAATATACATGATACCCCTGCTTGCTAAAAATCACAGTACAGCGTGTCAATTTCATTAGTCAACCATATTTTTTCAACCCTTGACAACTTGTTATGTTTGGGGGATTTATTTTCCATGTCAGCAAACAGAAACAAAAAAATCTCTGAGCCACACTTACTAGGTTATGCCCGCATTTCAACGCTGGATCAGAACCCACAGATGCAAATTGACGCGCTGTTGGCTGCTGGAGTCGCTAAAGAGGACATCTATCACGAAAAGGCCAGCAGCAGGACTAATCGTCGTCAGTTTGAGGCCATGCTGGAGGATGCCCGCGAAGGTGACATAATCGTAATTTGGAAACTCGACAGGCTTGGCCGAACGGTACGTCAGGTTTTGGAGACTTTTGTCAATCTCTCGGAGCGTGGTGTTGCCGTGCGGGTTATCACGCAACCGGGCATCGATACCACAACTGCGATGGGACAGCTTATCAGCACCATTATGGCCGCCGTTGCAGATATGGAGCGAGACTTCATTCGTGAAAGGATACAAGCTGGTTTAGAGGCAGCTCGGCGTCAGGGCCGCGTGGGCGGATCAAAACCCCAAGTGACGGACGCCCAGGTGCGTTCTGCAGCACTTAGGATAGCTCATGGTGAGAATGGCGTAGCCGTTGCGAAAGAACTGGGTGTTACTCGCCAAACAATCTACAAACGCATGGCACAGTTGCGAGAACGAAACAACGCAGAGTGATAAGCAAAGCACCGAGGAAAAACAATGAAATTCTCTATTGCACAAAAGATTATGGTTATTACCATTGTTGGTGTGGTTGTGGCCTGCGCGGCCGTGCTTTGCGTCAGCGCTGTGCTCCTGAACGAAGTCTTTCAAGAACAGCACATCAACGCCCTGCGCAGCATGCAGGGGGTCATCCAACGGATGCGCGACGATGAAGCGGCCGAGATGCTCAAAAAAGCCGTCCTGTTGGGACGGACTGCGGAATTGGCCGAAGCCTTCGCGGCTGAGGACAAGACAGCGACAAAGAAAATTTTAAAAACGGTCCAGGAAGATATGGATCTGGACGGCATAACGCTTACCGACGCCAAGGGACGTATCTTTATCCGCAGTCATGCTGACCGGACCGGGGACGATGGAAGCCGGCGCCCGGACGTAATCCAGGCTCTCAAGGGTACAGCCAAATCCGGCATGATGTATAGCGAAGGTGGGGAAATTCCGTTTTCCTGTCGGGGGACGGCGCCCTTGTACCGCAATGGAAGCGTGATCGGTACAGTGTCCCTCATCCTTAACTTGGGCAAGGAAAGTTTTGTAGATTCCGTCAAAGACTTGTCGGGGATGGAAGTAACAATTTTCAAGAATGACGTCCGGTTCATGACCAGCATCAAGGGGCCAGACGGTAAGCGCATCATCGGCACCAAGCTGAATAACCCCCCGGTAGAGGATACCGTGTTCAAACAGGGCAAGACTTTTATCGGTAAGGCCAAGATACTGGGCATCCCCTATAACACCGCATACTGGCCGTTGAAAGATTTTGAGGGCAAAACTGTGGGGATATGGTTTATCGGTAATTCGACCGCGCAGCTTGCCAAAACGGAGAACAGGGAGATTTTCATAATTAGCGCGTGTTCAATCGGCATCGCCATTTTCCTTGCTTTGTGCGCGGCTATGGTAGGAAAAAGGATTGCCAGACCACTGCGGCGCGCGACAGATTACGCCGTCCGTGTGGCTGACGGTGACTTGGACACTCCCGCCGTGGACGTTAAGAGCAATGATGAAGTCGGCCTACTGGCCAGCGCACTGTCAAGGATGGTGAATACGTTGAAAGAGCGTATCTCTGAGGCAGAAAATGTGAGTAGGCAGGCCAAGAAGCAGGCTGAGAACGCCGAGAGCGCAAAGCTGGCGGCAGAAGCAGCCGGAGAGGAGACCCGTAAAAAGCAGGAGAACATTCTGGCAGCGGCACTGCGGCTTGAAGATGCCATCGGCATCATCAAGCTTGCCTCGACGGGCCTTGCGGACCGCATAGGCATGGCCGAAAAAGGGGCTGTGCAGCAGGCCGCCCATGTCGCAGACAGCGCGGGAGCCATTACAGAAATGAGTTGTTCCGCACAGGAAGTGGCAGGCAACGCCACCAACGCCAAGAATTTTTCTGATCAGATGAAGGAAAAGGCTTCCGAGGGAGAAAGCATAGTCAAGGACGTTCTCAGTGACATCAATGCTGTGCAGAAAAATTCCCTGTCCCTCAAACAGGATATGCTGGTGCTGGACGAACACGCCAAATCCATCAGCAACATAATGGGCGTCATTTCGGATATCGCGGACCAGACCAACCTTTTGGCTCTCAATGCAGCCATTGAAGCCGCCCGTGCCGGCGATGCAGGCCGGGGTTTCGCCGTAGTGGCCGACGAAGTGCGTAAACTCGCGGAGAAAACCATGGCCTCCACGGGAGAGGTCGGTGCTGCGGTTGACGCCATACGTAAGAGCATGGACAAAAGTATGGCGCAAGTGGACACCACAGTATCAAATATTGAAAGGACTACCCATACGGCGACAAAATCAGGCGAAGCCCTGCGAGAAATAGTGAACATGGCCGACGATACGGCCAAGCAGGTGGGAAGCATTGTTACAGCCTGTGAGCAGCAATCGTCCGCCATGGAGGAGATCAGCCATGGTATTTCCAATGTCAATGCCCTCGCTGATCAGGCTGTTGAAGCCATGAAAGAAGCAGCCCATGATGTTACATCATTGGCCGGTCAAACGGACAGTCTGGGTATGCTTGTGGATGAGATGAAGCGTGGGTGAAATTCCGTGTACAGAATACTCAAAAACACTTGACGCGCAATCCGCGTTCTATGGTCGAAGCGAGTTTACGCGGAACTGGCGGCGCTCTACGGGGCAAACGTCCCCAACTACCAGGGCTTGTTCCTCCGGGGATACGGTTCACAAACCTATACACAGAACAACGGCTCCGCCGTTGGGAATACGGCAACTACCCATGCTTCCGGGAGTCTGGGCGCAGTGCAGGGGGACGCAGCACGGCGGATTACGGGAAATCTTGATATATCTGAGTGGGCAGCAGTATATAGCGGATCTGGCGCTTTAAATCCTGTAGCTCCGAATGACTCACGCGCTCCTAATGCGTTGCCAATTTCCACAGGTGCAGCAACTGCTTTCGATCTTGACTCCGCCCGTGTCACCCCCACGGCTGGCGAAAATCGTCCTGTAATCGGCAGCAAAAAATTGCTGATGGGTATGTCCTGGCGTCCGCGCTGCTTTTATTTTTTTTGGCGCTTGGCATACCAAGTTGCATTCCGGGATTGAATGCTGAAAACACGCCCGCTCCGGCATGCACCGGCGGCAGTAAATGCCGCCTATGCCTTCGCGGCAG
>WRKB01000165.1 GCA_009778295.1 Betaproteobacteria bacterium
ACTGCTTTGAGAACGCGTGCTGCTTGAAGGGGGATTCCAGGGGCTCGTAGTGTTCGGGAAAGGGACCGTCGTCACGGCCCGGGCCGTAAATCGCGCCAAAGCCGTCCGCCTGCATAATAAAGGGATGTTTGGCCCCGGGGTCGCCGCCGCCGTCCACCACATCACCGGCCCAAACGCCGTTTTTCCATTCAATAACGGCTTTGTCCGGATTCCAAGGTTTGCCGTTTTTGTCCACGGAAGCGCGATTATAGATGATGCGCCGGTTTGCCGGCCAGGAAAAGGACCAGTTGGGGAAGAGGCCGATGCGCGCCTGTTCCGGGGTCTGGCTTGTATCGCGGCGGGCCATCATATTGCCTTTGTCCGTCCAGGAACCCGCATGCAGCCAGTTGCCGCAAGCTGTCGCACCATCAGCCGTGAGTACGGTAAAAGCCGGCACCTGCTGTCCTTTGGCGAATTTTTGGCCGGCCACCTCTACGTCACGCAAAAAATACCCGTTCATGAGCTTTGCGACCTTGGAGGGTGAAAATTCATGGCCTTCCATCCAGCCGTCCAGCCCCAGCTTAAGAACGGCATCCGACAGGACACCGCCGTCTTTTTTGTAGAGGTCGCAGATTTTTTTCATCAGCTCGACCATGATGTCGCCGTCGGGCTTAGTTGACCCGTAAGGTTTGGGCCCCTGATAGCGCCATTGCATCCAGCGGCCGGAGTTGACGACCGAACCTTCTTTTTCGATGGAGGCGCAGCAAGGCAGGAAAAAAACTTCCGTGGCGATGCTTTTGGGATCCATGCCCGGACCGCGCCAGAAGGAGGCGGTTTCGTTATCGAAAAGATTGACATTGACCAACCAGTCGAGTTTGGCCATGGCCTTGCGGTTTTTGCCCGCATTGGCTCCGCCGCAGGCAGGATTCATCCCCCAGGCGAAGAGACCTTTGACGCTGCCGCGCATCATGTAGTCGAAAATAGCCATCCAGAAGTAGTCCGTGGCCTTTTTGCCCGCGTCAGTGCGCGGCAGATAACCGTAGGCCGCAGCCGGTTCTTCCGACGGATACAGGGACTTGAGGAAACTGGCCGCGTACTTGGGTCGGTTTTGCCACCAGTTAACGCTCATGGGGTCGTTCGACTTAGGCGCGGCGGTGTTGTAAGCGTCAAGGCTTGCCTGTTTGCTGTTCGGCACGGGCAGATAGCCGGGCCAGGTCGTGGACAACAGCCCCTGGTCGGTGGAACCCTGCACGTTGGATTCGCCGCGCAGCGCGTTCACGCCGCCGCCAGCCACACCGACGTTACCGAGCAGGAGTTGGATGATGGACATGGCGCGGATATTCTGCACCCCCACGCTTTTCTGCGTCCAGCCCATGGCGTAGAGGATCGTGCCGGCCTTGTCCGGTTTTCCCGTGGCCGCATAGGCCTTATAGACCCTGAGCAGGTCCTTTTCCGGGGTTCCTGTGGCTTCCGCGACCCTGGCCGGAGTGTAGCGCTCATAATGCTTGGCCAGCAGGTTCATTACGCAGCGCGGATGTTTGAAGGAAGGGTCGCGCTTGGGCACACCCTTGTCATCCGGTTCAAAGGCCCAGCTTGTCTTGTCGTAGCGCTTGCCCGCAGCGTCGAATCCGGAGAAAACGCCGTCCTTGAAACTGTATTTTTCATTCACGATATGTGCCGCGTTGGTGTAGTCGCGCACATACTCCGTAAAATAGAGCTTGTTTTTCAGGATGTAGTTGATCATACCGCCGAGGAAAGGAATATCCGTGCCGACTCGCAGAGGGGCGTAGATGTCGCATTTGGCGGAAGTGCGCGTGAAGCGCGGATCAACATGGATGACGGTGGCGCCCGCATCCTGTGCCTTAAGCACCCATTTGAAGCTTACGGGATGGTTTTCCGCTGCGTTGCTGCCCATGATGAGGATGCAGTCGCTATTGGCAAGATCATTCCAATGGTTCGTCATCGCACCGCGTCCGAACGACTCTCCCAGAGCCGTCACTGTCGAGCTGTGTCAGAGACGCGCCTGGTGCTCAATATAGACCAAACCGAGACTGCGCATCATGGATTGAAGCGCCCAGCATTCTTCGGTGTCCAAGGCGGCTGAACCGAAGGAAGCCATGGCTTCCGTGCGGTTGACGACTTCACCCGCGGCGTTCTTTTCCATAAAATTCGCATCGCGGGTTTTTTTGACGCGGGCGGCGATTTCACTCAACGCCCAATCCCATGAGACTTCTTTCCATTCCGTGCTATTCGGGGCGCGGTACAGAGGCTGTTTGGGCCGCTGTCCATTTTCCGAGATCTGCCAGAGCGAGGCCCCTTTGGAGCACAGACCGCCTTCGTTGATGGGGTGATCCGGGTCGCCCTCAATATTGACGGCGCGGCCGCTCGCTTTAGGATCCTGCGCGGCATCGCTGGTGCTGACGATAAGTCCGCAGCCGACGGCGCAATAACAACAGATGGTGGTTGTCTGCCTTGTCCATTGCAGTTTTGCCTGCCCGGCATACGCCCTCACAGGCGCAAGGCTGAAACCGAGTCCTCCAAAAGCCGAAGCCACTATGGCTCCGGAGCCTAATTTCAGAAAGCTTCTGCGTGACTGTTCCATGTATGCTCCCTGGAGATCCTGTTGATAGAATGGTTCCTCCATCTATAGGTTATCCCGTACCATGTCTTCCGGTCAACCAAAAGTTTGGAAATTTTCTTGCTTCTTATAGTAAGGGCGAGTACTTTTCCTATTATAGCTGGACTTTTCACACTTGAAATTGCAAGGTACTTCGCTCTGGAGGAGCGTTTATGAAATCTCAACATGCGCGGGAACACAGGCTGCTTGAGGACAAGCTTGCCTCCATGCGTGGCAGGGAATGGATTCCGGACGAGCTGCTTGATCTGGTAGCCCAGACCAGCCGGATACAGTTGAGGGCCTGTGCGGTCATGACGACCGCTTCCTTCGCCCTTCCGAAAGACAGGATGGCATCGGAACAGACCCACCGCCAAGGTGCCGCCCTGTTACCTCTTGAACACATCCCCCTTCCGGGAAGACGGGGCGCGCTGGTCTTTCGAAAAATTTTGGATATGCTGCGGCTGCGCGGCGACAGCCTAAGCGTGAGTGCCGAGGAAATACACAGAGCCTTGTCCAGGAAGGCGGGAACAGAGAGCAGCCTGCGCCCTGCCCAGGCTTTTACGGCATTGCTGCGAAACGATGCGGCCTTCTTTGGTTTTTGGGCAAAGCGCCTGCCAGATGCTCCGGCGCTGCCCCGTTTTCTCGCCCTCAGCAGCTTGGCCCCCAGTTTTGCGCGGCTGCACGCGGCCCTGGCGGATCGTCTGCATATGCATGAAATCTGGCCGCACGGGCATTGCCCCTTATGCGGCAGCCCGCCGCTGATCGGCAGGCTGACGGGCAAAAAAGGCTCACGGTACCACAGTTGTTCCCTGTGCCGCCTGGAATACCGCGCCCCGCGCCTGGGTTGCCCCTTCTGCGGAGAACACGGCAGCGACAGGCTCGGTGTGTTTTCGGCAGACACCCAACCAGGCTATGCGGCCCATGTGTGCCGGACTTGCAAAAGCTATATCAAGCTGGCGGATTTTCGCGAATACACCGACCGCACGTCTCTGCCGGTTCTTGATGATCTGGAGTCGCTCCCCCTTGATATGCTGGCGCAGCAGGAGGGATTTGCGCGGCGCAGTTCCTCCGCCTGGGGATTTTAGATGAAAAAGCCCCACATACAGCGGGATGCTGTTGCCCCCCTCCCGTTGCAAATAAAACGCTGGCGCGCGGGGAAATGGCATAATATCGACGAAATAGCGGCGCGTGAGGTATCCTTGCGCATCCTCCACCCGGGTGGGGAAACCCGCCTATGGGCCTGGCCCCACGAGTGCGCGGAACTGGCTGCCGGGCACGTGCTGCTGGATTGCCTGCATGATGCCGCGCCGGACTGTCCTTCTCCCCGCGGCCTGATCCCCGTTACGGTTCAGGAACGGAGCGGCGCCTGGCATGTCACGCTGCCGCCCTTGCCTTTGAAACGGCAGGATGCCGTTGCGGATGCCGATTACCAACCAAAAGCCGCTGCATGCGCCGCTCCACAGCCAATGGACATTCTCACGCGCATGGACGAATTCCTCCGCCTGCCCGGTCTTTGGGACGGCACGGGCTGCTACCATCGGGCCGCGCTGTTCCACACGGCTACGGGGCGTTTTATGCGCGTGGCTGAAGACATCGGCAGGCATAATTGCCTGGACAGGCTGGCGGGGCATATCGCGCTTTCCGGCGGCAGCAGCCGGATGA
>WRKB01000166.1 GCA_009778295.1 Betaproteobacteria bacterium
TCGCCGGACTGGCGGGGCTGGCCTGGCTTTTTGCCCCCTGGCTGGCTCCTGTTTCCGCTCCGGGTTTTGACGGGGCGCAGCTTGCGCGTCTGACGCATTTCTTGCGCATCATTCTTCCGGCGCAGATTTTTTTTCTTCCCGGTGCCTGCTTGAGTACGCTCTTGTATCTGCGCCGCCAGTTCCTCATCCCGGCGCTGACGCCGTTGATTTATAACGGTGCGATTATTCTCGGCGGGCTGTTTTTGCCCTTTGAAGGGATGGAGGGCTTTTGCTGGGGCGTCGTGGCCGGGGCAGCGCTGGGAGCCTTCATTCTGCCCTGGGTTGCCGCATGCCGGGGAGGCCTGCACCTGGAGGCAAGCTTGCGCCATCCTCTGATGAAACGTTTTTTGATTGTGGCCTTGCCGCTCATGCTTGGACAATCCGTGGTCATGCTCAACGAACAGTTTGTGCGTATTTTCGGTTCTATGGCCGGAGAAGGCGCGGTAAGCCTTTTGAGTTATGCCCGCAGGATTACCCAGGTTCCGGTAGGCATCGTGGCCCAGGCAGCAGGAGCGGCCTCCTATCCCTTTCTGGCGAATCTTCTGGCCCGGGGAGATCGGGAAACTTTTAACGATACCTTGCGCGCGGCCTTGCAGGGGAGCCTGCTGTTGATTATCCCCCTGAGCGCCTGGATGATGGCCGCAGCAGGGCCGACGCTCGGATGTATTTTTCAGGGCGGGCATTTCGGGGCAGAATACACCCTCGCGGCCACGCCGCTTCTGCAAATCATGCTTCTGGCCGTTCCGCTGTGGGCGATACAACAAATTGTGGGCCGTGCTTTTTACGCGCATGGTGACACGCTGACTCCCGCGCTCTGCGGCACTGCCGTGACGCTGGCGAGCCTTCCTCTTTTCTTTTGGGCCGCGCCGCGTTTCGGAGCCACCGGAGTAGCCTGGGGAACCTTTGTGGGGGTATTGGCCTATGGATTGCTGATCCTGGGCCTCTGGCTGCGTCGGTGGGGCGCCGCAGCCCTTTCCGGCGTTGGCCGGACAAGTCTGAAATGTCTTTTCCTGACAGTGTTGCCGTGTGTATGTTCCTGGCTAAGCATCTCTGTTTGCGATTTTTCCGCCCTGCCTTCCGCTGTTGCGGCTTTGGGGGAGATTGCCGTGAGCTTCGCCGTGTTCATGTCCTTGTATCTTCTGCTGTTGCGCTGTTTCGCCCCGGAGATTCTTAGCCTTTTTCGGCAACAGAGATGGAAAAATACATAGAGCGCGAGTTTATTGCCGGAACCGAGCGGCGGGGGCAACGTTTGGATGCTGCCCTGGTCGCTTTTTTCCCTTTATTGGGCTTACGGGGACGGCGCAGGCTCTGGAACGGGCATCTGCTGCTGGTGAACGGTATTGCGCGTTCCCCGGCGTTCAGGTTGCGCGGTGGAGAAACAATACGACTTGTGCCGATACATTCCGCTGATGCGGCGAAAGATCCTTTTGCAGCATTTCCGGACGATCCTCCGCGCTTGCTTGAATGCCGAGGCAAACTCTTTTTTTTATATAAGCCAAAAGGATTACATACAGAAAGTCTCGCCGGCGGCCCAAACTGCGGCCTGGCGGACTTGCTCGGGCGGATAATACCGGATGCGAACAGCCTGCGGATACGTCTGCTGACCAGACTGGATCAGGGAACTTCCGGCATTGTGCTTGCCGCAGGAGATGAAGACGCCGCGCGGCATTGGCGGCAGCAGGAAAATGCGGGGGCCGTGGATAAAAGCTATCTCGCACTGCTTGAAGGCAGGCTGGATGCTGAACAATCGGTGCGCAATGCGCTTGACCTCAGCGGCGCGCGCCATACCGGCGTACTGGATGTGGACGGTTCTGCCCTGCGCCATACGCGAATACGCCCTCTTGCATATTTTTACGCTGCCGAGGCGACGGCTCTCGGAGCCGGCTATCCGGACGCTACGCGTCTTACCCTGGCCTTATGCGGCATCATCAAAGGGGGACGCCATCAGATACGTGCGCATGCGGCGCATACGGGATATCCCCTGGCAGGGGATACGCGCTACGGCGCACAAAAAGGAGCGTCGTTTTTTTTGCACCATTGTCGTATCCGATGGCCGGGAGGGCAGGTATCCTGCCTGCCTCCGTGGCATGATCAGCTTCCTGATTCTGTCAGGGAACAGGTCATTCTCCTTTTTTCTTGTGCGCGGAACGAAAGCGTATCCGCATAGGGGCATGGGCAATTCCAAAAAGGCGACGCAACGATTTTTCCAGATAGCGGGCGTAACTTTCAGGCACCCGTTCGGCGTCATTCACGAAAAAGACAAAGGTGGGGGGATTGCTCTCCGCCTGGGTGAGATAGAAAAATTTTGCCCGGACGCGTTTGACCACCGGGGGCTGGTGCTTGTCGATCACTTCCCGCACGGCGCGGTTCAGCAAACCCGTGCTGACTCGTATGTCGCACTCCGCATGTATTTGTAAGGCCAGTGGAAGAATTTTTTCCAGCCCCCGTTTTTCGAGTGCGGAAATGAAAAGCAGGGGAATATGCGGGCAGAAATCCAGAGCCTGTTTGAACGCTCTTTTGACTGCGCTTTGTTCCTGTACCCTATCCATTTTATTTACAAGAACCAGGAAGGGCGTTTTACGTGCATGCAGCAGATCCAGCAAACGCTTGTCCTGTTGGGTGAGTCCTTCAGGAGCGTCAAGAAGTAAAAGCGTGATTTGTGCTTTAGTAGTGGTTTTAATGGCCGAATTTACGGAAAAGGATTCTACGGCATCCACGATGCGTGAGCGGCGGCGTATACCCGCCGTATCCACAAAGGTATAGACGGTCCCCTTTTTTTCTACGCGCACGTCCACGCTGTCGCGTGTTGTGCCCGCCTGTTCGCTGACGATCATGCGTTCTTGTCCGCACAAGGCGTTGATCAGCGAAGATTTGCCCACATTGGGGCGACCAAGCAGCGCAAGGCGTAAACTATGTTCCCGGATTTCTTTTTCGTGTGCTGGAGGAAGCATTTCCACCAGCATGTCCGCCGCAAGGCGCACATTGTGTCCATGTTCGCCGGACACGGCAAGCAGCGGCAGCCCCAGGGCGTGAAATTCCGCTGTCAGTGTATCCTCCAGTTCCGGGCCATCCACTTTGTTGACCAGCAGGAGTATGGGAACTCCCAAGCGGCGTATGTGCGCCAGCAAATGCTCATCCAAAGGCAGCAGGCCCGCGCGGCCATCCGCCACAAAGGCGATGGCGGCCGCTTCACGCGCCGCTGCTTCAGTCTGCGCCAAGATGTGGGATTCAAATCCTCGTATGCCTGTCGGGCCGTCCAGCAGGGCGGCGTGGGCGTTCAGCATGATGCCGCCTGTATCCACCAGGCCGAAGCAGCGGCCCTCATGGCGAACCGTGCCTTCCAGGCTGTCGCGTGTTATGCCGGGCTGGTCGTGGGTGATAGCGCGTTTACTGCGGATAAGCCGGTTGAAAAGCGTGGACTTCCCCACATTGGGACGGCCCACCAGTACGATGTGCGGAAGCTTGGGCATAGAGGAGGATGCGGGCAGGGGGGACTACCCGTCAGCAATACAGCGGAAAGAGCGCTTGCTGGCCTTGCACACAGGGCAACGCCAGCTTTCAGGAAGATTTTCAAAAGGAACTCCCGGAGGAATTTTACCCCGCTTGTCGCCCCGATCTGGGTCGTACACGAACCCGCAGTTGGTCATTTGGCAACGCCACATATCTTTCGGTTCAGACATATAACCTCTCGTAATACGATGGCAGACCCCTAAAGACGGGCTTTACAAAGGCCCGCTCCAGAATCCTTGCGGCGCACATAAATTTTGCGCTTGCGCCCACAGCGGGCTGCTGCTGAAGGCAACAGCCTGATACCAAGTCACAGTCCACTTGATTACAACTTGGCATTACTCAACATTTTCTTGAAGAAATGTCAAATGGAAGATGCGCATTCATCACACAGACCGTCGAATTCAAGACGTGCTGCCGTGATGGTGAACCCTGCCAGTGTGACAAGGTGTATGTCCGGCACTGGCACGGAAGGCATAATATCCGCCACCCGGCCGCATTTGCGGCAGTGCGCGTGCTGATGGTGATGGGTGTTGGCGTCAAAGCGTTTGCTGTTGCCGGCGAATTCAATCTTGGTAATTCTTCCCTGTTCGGCGAGCAGATCAAGATTGCGGTATACCGTGCCTAAACTTATGCGTGGCAAGCGTCTGCGAACAAGAGTATATACTTCGTCCGCCGTAGGGTGGGTGACTACTTTGCGCAATTCTTCAAGTATAATTGTACGCTGTCGAG
>WRKB01000167.1 GCA_009778295.1 Betaproteobacteria bacterium
GTAAGTAGGCCGCCCTGTTCAAAACCCACATAGCCGGGAGGCGCGCCGATAAGGCGGGATACCGCATGCTTTTCCATATATTCACTCATGTCATAACGCAAAAAGGCGATACCAAGCAGATCTGCCAATTGGCGAGCAAATTCCGTCTTGCCGACCCCTGTAGGGCCATAAAACAAAAAAGAACCTACCGGACGATTCTCCCTGCCAAGGCCTGCCCTGGCGCGCACAATGGCATTGACCGTGATGCTGATGGCTTCATCCTGCCCGAAGATAACAGCGTGCATATCCTGCTCCAGATTACGCAGGCGATCCTTTTCCCTGGCCGAAACAGAACGCTCCGGAATGCCGCCCATGCGCGCCACAATGCGCTCCACATCCCGCACAACGACAAACGTGCCCTCTTTCGTACTGCGCAGGCGCACCGCTGCGCCGGCTTCATCCAGCACATCAATGGCTTTGTCCGGCAAAAGTCTGTCTTGCACATGGCGCGCTGAAAGCTCGACTATCGCTTTCAGCACCGCCCGGCTATATCGTACATTGTGATGTTTCTCATACGCGCCTTTAATGCCGTGTAAAATGGCCAGACACTCCTCCGAAGACGGCTCGCGGATATCAACACGCTGAAAACGACGGGAAAGCGCCCGATCTTTCTCCAGGTGATTGCGAAATTCCTCGTGCGTAGTGGAACCGATACAGCGGACCTCCCCCGAAGCCAGCACTGGCTTGAGCAGGTTCGATGCGTCCATGGAACTGCCGGAAGTTGCCCCTGCTCCGACGATGGTGTGGATTTCATCGATAAACATGATGGCGTTTGGAATCTGCCGGATGGCATGCACCACGGCTTTCATGCGTCCCTCAAAATCCCCCCGGTAACGAGCGCCAGCCAGCATCGAACCTATATCCAAAGAGAATATCCGCACATCTTTGAATGCGGAAGGCACCCTGCCCTCTGCGATACGCAGAGCCAAACCCTCGGCAACGGCTGTCTTGCCGACGCCGGGTTCTCCGACAAGAAGTGGATTGTTTTTGCGACGGCGGCATAAAACCTCAATGCAGCGCTCAAGTTCAGCATCGCGTCCCACAAGCGGATCAACAAGGCCAGCGCGCGCCCGTCCGGTCAAATCTAGCGTATATTTTTCCAGCGCTTCCCCGCCACGGTCTTCCTCATCTCTCATCTCGCCGGTTCCCGTACCGCCAGGTGCGTCTTCCACGCTATGAGAAATGCAGGTCAACACCTCCAGCCGGGTGATGCCCTGACGGCGCAGATAGTAGCAAGCATAAGAATCTTCCTCTTCCAGGATTGCTGCCAATACATCGCCGATCTCCACCTTGTCGCGCCCGGCAGAGCTGATATGCTGCATGGCGCTATGCAGGACACGCTGTACGCTTAAAGTCTGCACAACTTCCTGGGCTGCCTCTTCGCCAACCCGTTCCAGGTGCGTTTTGAAAAAATGCTCAAGGTTTTCACATAATACCGCTACACTTCCTCCGCAGTTCTCCAGTATATCACGCCCGTGCGGCTCGAAAGCTATCGCATACAACAAATGCTCCAACGTCAAATATTCATGGCAGCGGCTTCTGACTTCATTGACGGCATAGCTAAGAACCCATTGCAAATGTTTGCCGATCACCCCTTTACTCCGCTTCTTCCATCGTGGATTTCAGTGGAAAACCCGCTTTTCTAGCCAGACTATGCACCATGAGCACCTTGGTTTCCGCCACTTCATGCGGGTATACTCCACAAACTCCTCTGCCTTTCTCATGCACAGCAAGCATGATGGCTGCAGCCTGTTCCGCGCTTTTATGAAAAACTTCCACCAGAATACTGATGACAAATTCCATGGTGGTATAATTATCATTATGCAGGAGAACACGGTACAGTTTGGGCTCCTGAAGCGCCTCCTCAAGAATGATATCCGGTTCACTATAAGGATTATTCTCTGTTCGCCCCATAATTACACCAAAAGTCGCTCCGGTACTTCCGTACAAGTACAACAAGGCATACCGTTAGCCATGCTGCACAGCCCTCCAAAGAAAGATACCACTCTTCGCTCGAACAGACCAGAACGGATATTTCAGCTTTTCCGAAAAAGGCGCGCACCGAGTTCCGCGATAGCGCCAATGCCGCCTTTTTCGCCGCGTGGATGGAGGATCGGATTATAGCCGAGTCGCCGCGCCTGTCCCATGCGCAAGTTATTCCCGGCCACAGGGCGTATCTGCCCGTTCAAGTCCACTTCGCCCCATAATACCGCGCGTGCAGGCAGTGGGACATCGTAAAAGGACGAAAGCACCGCCGCCACCAATGCCAAATCCATGCCGGGCTCTTGCAGGCGCATGCCGCCACCCACTTTGGCATAGATATCCACTTGCCCGAAGTTGAGTTTACAGCGCTTTTCCAGAACAGCAAGCAACAGATGCAGACGGTTAACGTCGAAACCAAGAGCCGTGCGGCGGGGAATGCTCAAATAGCTGCGGGTGACGAGCGCCTGCACTTCGACTGCAAAAGGTCTCTGGCCATCCAAGGCCATGACCACGGCCGTACCGCTCAAAGAGGGATCACGTACGCCCAGAAAGTAGGTGGAAGGGTCCTCTACAAGTTCCATGCCGCTCTGGACCATTTGAAAAACAAGCAATTCCTCGTTAGAACCGAAACGGTTCTTAAGCACCCGTAGCAGGCGGAACATCTGGCGGCGGTCGCCTTCCAGCGAAATCACCGTATCAACCATGTGTTCCAATAGGCGCGGCCCGGCGAGAACGCCGTCCTTGGTCACGTGCCCCACAAGAATTAGCGTGGTATTACAGCTCTTGCAGCGCTCTACGAGTTCACAGGCCACGGCGCGTACCTGGCTAACGTTGCCGGGCAGGCCTTCGGCTTCGCTGGAGCGTAAAGTCTGCACAGAATCGACGATCAGCAACGCCGGGGAATTTTCAAGGCAGTCCAGCACGTCTTCAAGGCTGGATGTGGCGATGGCATGCAGCTTGTCATGCAGCACCGCTAAACGTTCGGCCCGCGCCCTGATCTGCGGCAATGATTCTTCCCCGCTGGCGTAGACAACCATGCGCCCGGCAGCAGCCACAGCCCCGGCCAATTGCAGGAGCAGGGTGGACTTGCCGATACCCGGCTCGCCACCCATCAAAAGTGCTGCGCCCGGCACAAGGCCCTGCCCGAGGATACGATCCAGCGCATCCATGCCGCTGCCATACGCCTGTATCCCTTGCAGAGACACGCTGGAAAGCTGCTGCACTTTTTCCCGGTCCCGAGACGATGCTCTGCCGGTACGCACACGGCCTCCTCCGTTCGAGGCGGCGGCAAGTTTCAAGCTGTTCCAACTATTGCAGGCCGCGCACTGGCCGCGCCATTGAGGAGATTGCGCTCCGCATTCGGTACAGACGTAAACTTCACGGATTTTAACCATTTATTTTTTCGCTTCCGGATCGCGCACATCCACGATCTTAACGCCGAATTCCGTCACCGTCTGTGGAGGATTGTAAAAAAGCACCATAAAGGGCACTTCGCCGCCAGGGGGGATATTGGTATTATTCGTGAGTACTTCCAACTTATTGTTAATGAAGGCTTCCAACTCTTTTTCGCCAAGCACCTGAAGCTGAAAGAGCGAAAGCGATGTGCCCGCGAACTGTTTTTTGCTGACCAGCGGACTCCTGTCTTGTCCATACAAAGCGGCTTCCACTTCGATCAGTTCCTTGGGCGTAGGAAACCCGTTGATCACTCTCCCTTCAATAACGGAAACAGCGCCTATCTTCTCGTTTGTCACATAGTACTGACGCACATTGCGCATAGTCAGTTTTTCCACTTTCTGCGCCAAGGGAATGGCACTGGGAGGAGCTGTTGGAATGTTTCCTTCTTTTCCTCTCAAATTCCACCATAAACCACCGCCTGCTGCTCCACCTAGAATGACAAGCGCAACCAGGCAAAGAAGCAGCATTTTTTTTGAACGCACGGGCTTAGGCATACGCAATGGTTCAGGTGGGGAAAGCTGCTCGGGTGCGCCAGTCACGCTGTCTCCCGATGTCCCGGCTGGCAGGGGGAAAACTGTTTTACACATGGAACAGCGCAATTTTGCGCCAGGCCGGACAGCCGCGTCCGGCAGATTGAATTTGCTGCTACAGTTGGGACAAATTATTTCCATATGCCGACTCTCCGAGCGGGATCATGTATTCCAAAAACGCACAGTGCTTCGTGCATAGGCTCCATGCACATCCAATCTACAAGATGCCTCATAACTATCCTTACGGCTTCATCATGAGAAGAGCGCCTCGCCGAGGGGGGGGCGGTTCGCT
>WRKB01000168.1 GCA_009778295.1 Betaproteobacteria bacterium
CCCTGTCCGCGCTGTATTCGCCGATCGTCCCCCCCACGGCGGCATGCGCCGGCAACACAAGGCATATCCAGGTCCACAGGACTATCGTGCGGGTTTTCATACCAATCTGCCCGGTCCGCGCACAAGCGCGGCGCTTACGTAAAAAATTCCAGAGAGGGCACGGCGTCCAGCAACCCGGCTTCATACAGCCGGGCGTAGAAGAGCCTCAGCCCCGCAAGCTCTTTTTCACGCATATGATAGACCAGCCCGGCGTAATATTGCACCAGTTCCTCGCGTGTCAGGGGACAGCCATAGCCGGTGAGCTCCAGCACCGCGTCCATGTTGGCCAGGCCCCAGTCGCGCCCGGCCTGAAGCAGGGCCGCAGGATTCACGGTAAACACCTTTTGTTCCACAGCTGCGCGGCTGACAAACCATAAGCCGAACACGAAGGGCAGGCCGGTCCAACTGCGCCAGGCCTCGCCCAAATCCAGGCGGTACGGGTAGTCCGGATGCGCGCGCAGACGCAGTGCCTCATCGCCGATGGCCAAAAAAGCCTCGGGCGGCTCGGGACCAAGGATTTTCGCGCTGACCAGGCCGTTTTCAAAGCGGGCCTTCACCCCCTGCCGCGCCAGGAGCAGCCTGAGCAGGGCAACGGAAGTGTGGCTTTCCCCGCTGATGCAAATACTTTTGCCGTCAAGCTCCTCCATGGGAAGGCGCGAGAGCAGCAGCACGCTCATCACCGGGCCGTTCGAGCCTATGGCCATGTCCGGAACGAGCAGGTACCGCTCCGGCCTGCGGGCGTATTCGATGCAGGAGCCGGAAGACACATGCAGTTCCCCTCGCTCCATCATGGCGTTGAGCAGGGCCGGCGGGCCGGAGACAAGCTCGAAATCGTGGGCGATGAGCCCCGCTTCAAGAGGATGATACACGGGCAGGACATTCAGGTAGCCGATACGCCCAAGACGCGGCTGGGGACGGGACAGGGGAGAGCTTCGCATAAAAATACAGGCCGACTGTTGGCAGCCGGCCACATGTCCGGCGGCGGAAAAAGCTTCTGCCGCCGGCTGTGGTCGCTGTCGCGTCAATCTTTTTTCTTGCCGTCACGCCCGTTGATGACGTGGAACCAGCAGACGAAAATTACCAGGGTGATCCCCATGAGGATATAGGTATGGTTCTTCGTGTACAACATTATCGAATAGAAGTTGGGAAAATCCATGCTCTCCTCCCTCCGCTACAGCATTGCACAGCTTCGCGACACGGTGGCATCGCTCCGGAGCGTTGCGCGCTGGGCGGTCGGACATTTTTTCAAAGGGAAATCTAATGGGCTTCCTTGTAGTCCGGGTGCTCGGAAAGAATCGGCATATTCCACGTGATGAAGCGGTACAGGGTCACAATCAGCGTCACCACGAAGATGGAGATGCATATTTCCCAGACGGAGGGGAAATAGCGTTCCGCCGAAGGCATCTGCCAATGGAAGGCGACAAGACAGACATTGAAACGGTTGAACACGATGCCGAGCACCGCAATGACCGAACCGACGCGCATGACCTTCACGCTCTTCGTCCGCGCCCCGAAGGCGTAGATAAGCGCGGGCAGAGCTATGCCGCCCAGTATTTCCACCAGGAACAGCGTGCCGTAGCTGGTTGCCAGATACGCCCATTTATTGTCCATGGCCACGTCCATAACGCGGATCATGAACAGGCCGAGCAGGATCCAGGACGCGGCCTTGCCGAAGGACAGCACGACATCATCGGCTTCCCGCAGGTGCGTCGCATCCATCTTGTGATGCAGGGCGGCATGGGCGAACATGCCTTCAAAAATGACCATGGAAGCCCCGGCCACCATGGAGGACACAAAGAAGAAGACCGGGATGAACGGCGAATACCACAAAGGATGCAGCTTGCCGGGGGCGATGAGGAACAGCGCGCCCAGCGAGGATTGGTGCATGGTGGAAAGGCAGACGCCAAGGATGGTCATCGGCAGCGTCCAGGACACGACGACCTTGCGGATGGACTTCCAGGGAATTTTTTTCAGGAACTTGTTCAGGATGGGAATGGGCTGGTCGTTGAGCCATTCCATGGCCGCCGGAGAAAATTCCACAAACAGCACGGTCACGTAACAGGCCACGCACAGGCCCACTTCATAGAGAACCGAGGTGGTGCCCGGCGACCAGAAAAGGGGGTAGGGCAGACGGTACGGGTGGCCGAGGTCGTACAGCAGCGCCACGACCACAAAGAAATAGCCCAGGAAGGCCGTGAGAATGGCGGGCCGCACAGCGGAATGGAAGCGCTTCATGCCGAAAAGATAACACGCCGAGGAGGTGAAATACCCGCCCGCGGCGAGGCACACCCCGCACAGCAGGTCAAAGGATATCCACATGCCCCAGGGGAAGTTGTCGTCCAGGTTGGTGACAGCGCCGATGCCCTGCGTGAAGCGGATGAAGGTGAGCACAAAGCCCACGCCGAGAATGATGGCCGTGAGAATATTGCCGGGGGTAACCCATCTGAATTGCACTGGTGCATGCTGATGCTCGCTCATTTAGGCATCCTCCCCTTCGCCCTTCCCGGCGCCTTCCGTATCCTGCGCGGGCGTCGCCGCCGCGGCTGCCGCAGCTTCGGCCGCCGCCAACTTTTTGGCGGCATCTGCTTCGACCTTGGCCAGTTTCTTCAGATTCGCGGCCTCTATCTCGGCCAGTTTCTTGCCGGCCGTTTCCTCGGCGCCGGCACGCGCTTTTTCTTCAGCCTCGTGAATCTCTTCCTTGGCGACAGACTCGCGGCGCTTGGAAATCATATACGCGCCGCCAAGAAGCACCGGCCAGATGCCGATGACCATGGGCACCGCGCCGAGAGCGCCGGCAGTGAGCTCCGCGTAGGGACGGTTGATGATGTGCTCGTCAAGCCCGACCTGAGAGAAGGGCGCGCCGGAGATATACAGCCAGTTGGTGCCGCCGGCCTCAAACTCGCCGTACACGTGATGCTGGTACACATCCGGACGCGCTTCAATGCGCTTTTTGGCCAGTTTGAGTATATCGGCGCGTTTGCCGAAAGTCAGGGCATCCATGGGACAGGCCTGCACACAACCGGGCAGCTTGCCCTCCTTGAGGCGCGGCAGGCACAGGGTACACTTGCGCACATACGGATGCCAAGGCTCGTAGTACTGAAAACCCGGAATGTTGAAAGGGCAGGCGATCATGCAGTAGCGACAGCCCACACACAGATCCTTGTCGTAGGTCACCGCGCCGGAGGGATCCTTCTGAAAGGCCCTGACGAAGCAGGCCGCGGCGCAGGCGGGATCCAGGCAATGGTTGCACTGCGTCTTGCGAAAGACGTCCTTGCCGCCCACCTTGTATTTATTCACCACCGTCCAGGCGTCCGCCGAAGTGCGGCGCTTCTTGTCCAGTACGCCAAGGTCGTCGAGAGGCTGTTTGGGCAGAGGCAGGTCGTTGACCTTCTGGCAGCCCATTTCGCACCTGCGGCAGCCGATGCAACGCGTGGTGTCGTGCAGCACGGAAAAGCTGTCCGGATAGGTGGAAAACTTGCCGCCAACGCTCGCGGCTTCGGCTTCAGGAAGCGTGCCGATCGCCGTGGAGGCAAGGCCCGCACTTCCCATAAGAGTAAGGAATTTTCTGCGGTTCATATGCTCCCCCTGCCTATTTCTTCCCGGATTGCTCGTGGCAACCGGTACAGTCAGTCTTGGCCACAGGTTCCACCTTCATCCGCTCGTGGCAGCCCATGCACTGGAGGTGATAGGCGGCTTTGAGCGTGGGACGGGTGGGGAATTGCGGATCAATGGTCTTGCCGTGGCAGCTCGCGCACTTGGGCGGATTCATCGACGGCGGGCTGTTGTGGTGACAACCGGCGCACAGGGTGGCCGGATTCGTATGGAAGGCCGAAGCGAGCTTGTCGCCTTCCAGCATGCCCATGATATACGTTTCCAGATGGCTCTTGTGATTGAATTCCGCCGCTGCGTACTCATTCTTCAATCCGCCGATCGTTACCGTCTCGGGCATTTTATCCAGGTCCGGGCCGTCAGCGGGACTCTTGGCCCCATTGGCGGCTTCGCCGAGCTGCTTCTTGTCGCTCAGGGGCAATTTGCCCGCAACGCCCGCAGCAAAAGTCTGTTCATCCAGGCCGGAAACGCCTGTATGGCAGACGGCGCAGTAGTTTTCTCCGCGGGAGGGCTTCACAAAGCCGTGGCAGCCGGCACATTCCGGAGCCTTTACGCGTCCGGTGTGGCAGCCAACGCAGGAGAACTTCGCGCTTTGCGTGTGCATGGCCCGGTCCAGGTTCACGTTGTATGCGCCCTGCGCGCCTTCGGCGGTATGGCAGGTGCCGCAGGCGTCGATATGCACGTGGTGGCA
>WRKB01000169.1 GCA_009778295.1 Betaproteobacteria bacterium
CCGGAGGTTACGAAGACACCGTTCATGTCGTAACTGTTGCCCGCAAGGCCGAAAGTGCCGCCGGGGAGCTCGGGCGGCCCCCCATCCGTGCCGGGAAGTCCCCGGTACTGCTCATCGTGTTCCGAATCGCGGCCCCAGCCGTCAAAGGCCAGTTTTTCCAGCCTGTCCACGCCGCTTACGCCGTGGAGCAGGGCCTCCTCATACGCGCCTCCGCCCAGCATCGCTGCCGCGGCGCCGGCCCCGGGGCCGGCCAGAGGCATGAGGGCGGGATCGTTCAGAGCGGCCAAAAAGGCTTCGCCCGGCAGGTCCTGGCCTTCCACCACCAGGGTGGGCGGCTGGGCGCCTTCGCCGAAATTGTCGTAAAAACCCTGCAACCTGAGCGTTGCGCCATCGTCAAAGCTCAGGACGAGATCCTGGCCGTCTTTGCCCAAGTTGGCGTCAGTCTGATCGAAGGTGAATTCCAGCTTCGCATCGGGACCAACAGGAACAACATCGCTCTGCCCGGCTGCCGGGCGGTGTAATTGCGCGTTCTCGGCCATGACATTCCCTCACAAAATACTTTTGTTTTCAATATGTTATAATGGAAAGTCCACAAAACCACATATCAAGCCAATAATAATTCTGAGGAGACTCTAGCCGCAAGGCGCTGCCTTTGTCAAGGGGGGGAGGGGGGGAGGGGGACGGTTACCCGTGCCAAAACCTACATACTTGCGACCAAAGAGCCTGACTGGTGCTTCTGATACTGCTCAAGTCTCTCCAGAAGCTTGTATGCAATTTCATTCCCATCGAAGCGTTCCAACAAGGGATCCGCTTGACGTTCCTTGTTAAACGTATCGCACAACCAGTCAATGCCCTTGTTTTTTACATTGACGAATATACGTTCCAACGTTGTTTGAGCAATTTCAGGATAATAGTGCTCCAAGAGAAAGGCGACATCATAGGTGTCACGGCCTCTGTCTCGGGCGATAAAGGCATCCGCTTTCAGATCCGCCAGCTTCGCAATACGGTAAACCCTCAAATCTTCAATAATTTCAACATCATCAGGGTTAATTGTATTGCGCATCGAAAATTCAATTTTGAGACAAGAGGCCTCACCCGACACGGCGGACTTGTAATGCAGCATATACCGCCTGGTCGTTGGCGTGTCTTTTTTTGTATTGATATTGCTGACCGCAATACTCAAGGATTGCATAACTTTTTCTATAGGGCTCCGCAAGTCTCCTATCGTGCCGGGCGGGAGATCAAAGTCCAGATCTTCGGAAAACCGCGCCAGACCTCGCACCAATAACAAAGACGTGCCGCCCTTGAGCACAGCAGGGCCAGATTTGGACATTTCCAGGGAGATTTCCCGCATGATACGGATGCGTTCCTGCTCCCATGCGCTGAATTCCATGGCTTGCGCCTGCTTAGCGACCAGAGTCATACGTCCGTTCCTTTTCAATCCATTGCGACAACATGGCCTGTGCGCCTTCCGAGAGATGGGGCGACATCATCGCAGCCTTGTCGAGCACAAATTCGCGCTCTTCTTCCGTGTCCAGATAGTCTGAGGTCGCTCCTGCCAGATAGACGGGAGGACGCTGGTCTCTGAGACACTCGAAGGCAAGGTCCAAAATTGCGCGAAAATGATTTGCTGCAAAGGAGGGCGCTCCCTCTGCGTGTAAACCCTGCCCTCGCAAAATATCTGTGCAGTCATAGATGCCATAATTGCGGAAAATATGATTGGTGTTCAACTCTTCCCCCTCGCCTGCCACAGTCACGGCGTTGTTTTGGGGCTCCCTGTTGTAAAACACATTTCCGAAATGCCAATCACCGCTCGTGTTTTCAGGCGCACGCAGGTTGAGAGCCGCCATGCCTGAAATATATCTTTTCTCTGAGAGATTTCCGGGAATGCGTCTTTGGAGCCGCCTCCTGTCAGCCACTTTGCCCAACGTCACCTTGTCGCAGCGCATTTCCCAAACGCCTATCGCGATTTTTCTGGACATGCGCCTGTTGTCCGCTTTACGGACAGGAGGGACGGCATTCTTTCCGGCGTCTTTGGCACCTCCGCACATTCGCTCCACAACTTGCGCCGCCAAGACTTCCAGGGGCTGCCTCGGAAGCAGCGCGTCACTGCACGCATTTGCCGCCGTTTTTGCGTACACTCCGTATCCCAGACGATACAGCACCCCTTCAGCGGACAGATGGCGAAGGGCCCTTGCAACCGCCGAAGGACTGCCGAAACGCTTGAGGTCACGCACCAGGACAATATCTCCGGAGGTTTTGGCAACTGATTGTTTTATCCGTGTAATAATAGGAGTTTTCATAGCCGCCTCATGCAAAAATAGCGCTTCTTTTCAATAAAAATATAGCAGTAATATCCTTTACTATCAATGGAAGTATTATACAAAAATATGTCATTAATTTCATCAGGACAAGCGCCCACTCCTCAGCAAAAAAATGAATATGACTTTTATGAAAAGGGCGCAAGCGGGATGGGGGCACAGGGGAAGCAGCCGAAAATCCTATTTTGCCAAGAATTGCGACGGGGTCAAAATTTCAGGAGTATCCAGATTGAGATTTTCAAAATCCTTGTCGCCGGTTATGAAAATATCCACATCTTCCGTAATTGCGGAATACAGTACAGCGTAGTCATTGGGATCGCGGATTTCAAAAAGACCGGGGGCAGGTTGCCTGGGCGTATAGACAAGTTCATAGGGAATGCGGTTGAGAGCTGAGAGCAGAATATTGGTATCAAGCATTACGCGCACGGCCACGTTCCCGGCGTATATCCTTAACCATAGCGGCGACATCCTGTTCCGTTTTCAGGCCCTGGCGTTCCGCTTCACCCCGGAAAGCATCCTGCGCGTCCTTCAGGGCCAGCATGACGGAATTTTCTATAATGATCCTTCCATCCTTTTCCAAAAATACAACCTTGTCGCCATCTTTGACGCCCAGCTTGCGGCGTATTTCAAGGGGGATGGTGATTTGCCCGCGCGTGGTTATTTTTGCAAGTTCCATGCAGTCTCCTTCCGGCATTGAAATCAATGCGATACTTATTTGTAAGGTATGCCTTTTTTCCATAAATGCAAGGGGGGGCACGGCATAGCGGGGCAATTTGAGCCAGCTTGACAATATTGCCCACGGTTTGGGGAAAATCGCCGGGAGCCGCCAGGCTTCGGGCGGACGCTGATCCAGTCACCACAAGTTCGGGCTGCGATAAAAAGCCGAAGACACCTGGATTCCCATCTCTGCTGTCGCCATCCGTAAGCGGCCAGAGTCCGCTAACGGCTGCCGCGCCTTCGCGGGAATGACGGAGAGAAAGGCGGCTGGATTCCCATCTCTGCTGTATCTCTGCTGTCCTTGCTCGTACGGCTCGTTCCTCACCTACGGCTGTCGTTGCGCGGGAATGACGGGGAGCGGGACCGGAGCAAAAAGGGCGCAAGCGGGATTGGCCAGGTGCAGAGGGGTTGTTCTGGAAGCGTCAGGCTTTTTCTGCGTATTGACTGGTAGAGGTAAAATCAATCAATTCAATGGAAGGGATGCGGAAGCTGAAGGTCGTTCTGCCACCTTTGTTGCATATGGCAAAATCCCCTCTGCTGATGACATCCATCCCGATGAGGATATCGCAACCGATATTGCCTTCACAGTCAGCAACTTCAAGCTCGGGAATAAGAATGCCGTTCGGAAGGGACAGCGCAATCAGATAGGTATTGCACGCGGCGTTTCCAGTGACGCCTTCGATACAAACATCATTCTGGAGCGGAAACGCAGGGTATATTCCTCGTCCCCCGGAGTACATTTGATGATCATGAATTCGCCCGGGGTGAAACGTTCACACATGGCGTCAAGCGCCTCGGTCTTTGACGGATATGCTCCCAATACTTCCCCATCTTTTACGGCAATGATTTGCCCGTCATATTCACGGACAATTTCGGCCTGTCGAGCCTTGTACATATCAAGTTGCGTCGGCATTGTGCGCTCCTTCTTCTCTACAAGACAGCTCATAATCAGCCTGGCTTCATCATGAGAAAATCGCCGGGAGAAGCCATTTTAAATGAATATGACTTTTATGAAAAGGACGCAAGCGGGCCTGGCCCGGTGCGATATGGGGGGGCATGAGGGACAGCCGGGGCAATTTGAGCCAGCTTGACAATATTGCCCACGGCCTGGGGGAAATCGCCGGGAGCCGCCAGGCTTCGGGCGGACGCTGATCCAGTCATCACAAGTTCGGGCTGCGATAAAAAGCCGAAGGCACCTGGATTCCCCTGGATTCCCGCCTTCGCGGGAATGACGAAGCAGAAGGCACCTGGATTCCGCGCCAGCTCTGCTATATCTCTGCTGTCCTTGCTCGTACGGCTCACAGATTATCTCTGCTGTCCTTGTCCGTACGGTTCGCAAGCTCACCTACGGTCAAGGCCG
>WRKB01000170.1 GCA_009778295.1 Betaproteobacteria bacterium
ATTTTTTAACCATCACCCCCTTGGGCGGGCTTGGCGAAATAGGCCTGAATTGCCAGCTCTGGGAGACTGCCCGGGGCGTGGTGATGATTGATTGCGGCCTTATGTTCCCAGATGATTCCCATCTGGGAGTGGATGTCGTCATCCCCAGTCTGGATTCCGTACTTGCCGTGCGCGAGCGGTTTCTGGGGGTTGTATTGACCCACGGGCATGAGGATCATATCGGCGCCCTGCCTTGGCTCATCCCGCATCTCAAGGGCGTGCGCGTCCATGGATCTGCTTTCACGCTGGCCTTGGTAGAGCATAAGCTGAGAGAGCGCAGTCTGCTGGAGCATGCCGAACTGGTGCCTGTCACTGCCAATAGCCTGTTGACGCTTGGTGATCTGCACTTCCGCTTTTTTCCGGTTTGCCACTCCATTCCGGAAGGCTTCGCGCTCGGCGTGGAAAGCCCGGTGGGCACCATCCTCCACTCCGGTGATTTCAAAATAGATCCAGAGCCACTTTTTGATTCGGGCACGAACATGCGTCTTTTTAAAGAGTTCGCAGGCGAATGCGGTGTGCGTCTTCTCCTTTCCGACTCCACCAATTCGGAACGTGAAGGTCATACGCTTTCGGAGCGCGAGGTTAAAGAGGAACTTGACAAGGTTTTCGCCGCCGCCCCGGGCCGCATTGTCATTACCTTATTCTCCAGCCACATCCACCGGATCCAGGAAGTCTTCGATCTGGCGAAGGAATACGAACGCTCTGTGGTCATCAGCGGAAAAAGCTTGGCCAACAATATAGAAAAAGCGCGTGAACTCGGCCTGCTGCATGTGCCGTCCACGTTTTTCAACGCCTATAACGCCGTACCCGATTTACCAGACAAGAAAATTGTGCTGCTGGTCACCGGAGCCCAGGGTGAACCTCTCTCCGCCCTGGCTCGCATGGTGCAGGGAGGACACCGCCAACTTGCGATCAAGCGTGGCGATACCGTGGTCATGTCCTCGCGGATGATCCCCGGCAACGCCCGGGCTATTACCCGGCTAATCAACGATATGTACCGCCTTGGAGCGGAAGTGTACCACGAAAAAGTGCGCGACATCCATGCTTCGGGTCATGCCTGCCGTGAAGAACTTCGCGCCCTGATTGAAGCTGTCCGCCCCAGGCTTTTCATTCCTATCCACGGGGAATACCGTCATCTGATCATGCATAGCCGCCTAGCCCAGGAATGCGGCATCCCCCCTGAATGCGCCATCCTCCTCGAAAACGGCGAAGCGCTCACTCTCTTGCCGACAGGCATCCGCCGGGAAGAGCGAATTCCAGCGGGGTATACCCTCGTGGATGGCAAGGGCGTGGGCGATGTAGGTACGCTTGTACTCAAGGAGCGCCATATTCTTGGCGGTGAAGGCATGGTGCTGGTGGTGCTGGTCCGCGATGTGGAAAGCGGCAATGTACTGCACGGGCCGCAGATGATTTCCAAAGGCTTTGTCTTCCACCAACACTTTGATCATCTCCTTGAAGACGCCAAATGTCTGGTGTTGGATCAGCTTGAGGAAAACCGCAACGCCACTCCGGAAAAGCTCGGCGAAGGCATACGTACCTCGCTGCGCCGTTTTTTCCGGCGCATTCTGGGCCGCGATCCTGTCGTTGTGCCCATCATTACAGACGTATGACCTGCTCTGTCCACTGATTTCGGCATGGGGGACCACACAGGCAAAAGGGAGAGTTTGCGGTTCGCGCGCAAGCCGATTACAATAATTAAGGGCCGAGTCCATAGTTAAAAGTAACGGCCCAAGACCAAACTTTTTGGAGAGCATGATGGAATCTTCCGAAAAACCAAAAGTTAGTATCCTCCGACGCTCGCTGGGGCTGCAAATTCTCGTTCTCATATTCGGCGTGACCACGCTTGTCGTCGGGCTGTCTTCCTTTGTTAGCGTGCGGCTCGGCAAGCAATCCATGTTGCACACCATGGCAGAAAGTGAACGGCAAATAAGCAACCTGCTGCAAATGGCCATAGAAAAGCCCATGCTTATCGGCGATGATGCGACAACCGCTTCCGAATTCGCCACCTTGGCCGAAAAATTTCCTTCCGCCTACGTCTCCATCGCCAGCTTCACCGGCTCGGTAACCTATTCCACAAAGCAGGCGAACGCCCGCAAACAGATAAACGACTTGTATGACGCCAGGATGATGGAACTTTACAAGGGCGCTTTGCGAGGGGAGACGCACGAAGGTCAGTTGACGACCACTGCAGACAAGATCCACTACATACAGGTTACGCCCATTTTTAATGAGCCCGCCTGCTACCATTGCCATGGCAAAAGCCACAAGGTGCTCGGCGCCATGGCAGTGATGCAGGACGTGTCGCCGCAGATGGAACATCTGACGCACAGTTTGGTTGCGACCATTATCGTCTCTCTTGTAGGTGGTTTCACACTCGCTTGCGTTATCTTCTATTTTATCCGCCGCCGGGTCAGCATGCGGATCCACAGCCTTGCGACTACGTCGGACAGTATTATCTCCGGGGATTTCAATGCCCGCTTTACGGTACACGGCGAGGACGAACTCGGCCATCTCTCCCGCAATCTCACTGCCATGCTGGATAATCTGAAGAGTCTGGGCATCGCGCAAAGCGTGCTCCATGGCATGAGCATTCCCTGCGTCATGTGCGACCCTGAGGCAAAAATCACCTTCGTCAACAATCATCTGCTGGACTTGCTCAAAATAGACGAGCCTGAGAACGATATGCTGGGCAAGGACGTACACACGCTCTTTTATGGCACTGAGCCGCAACAGAGCATGTTCCGCCACGTGCTGACGCCGGGCAACCGTTTTCTCAGCCAGGAGGAAACAATCAATGCCGGTGGCAGAACACTGCATCTGCTTTTTGAGCTAGCCGTTGTACGCACCGTTGAAGGCGAACGGATCGGAGCTTTTGCCACTATTACGGATCTGACGGAGATCCGGAATAATGAAACAGCCATTATAACCAAGTCCGAAACCATCCGGAATGCGGCGGATCAGGCTGCAGGTCTGACGCATGAACTCACGCAGGCCTCCACCGCCCTCCATGCCGAAATATCCCATACCCGGGAACAAGCGAAGCGTCAGCAGTCTTTGATGGATTCCACATCGGAAGCCATAGGGGAAATGAATAACGTTCTCGGAGAAGTGGCGAACAAGGCTTCTACTGCGGCCGCCAATGCCGAGGAAACGAAAAACAGCGCCCTGCACGGCAAGGAACAAAGCCTGCGTGTCGCCACGCGCATGCGGGAAATCGTGGACGCGACATCGGGACTCAAGACTCAGATGGAACAACTGGAAGAAAAGACCACCAATATCAGCCAGATTATCCATCTCATTGAAGAAATTGCCGATCAAACCAATCTGCTTGCCCTGAATGCAGCTATTGAAGCCGCCAGAGCTGGGGACGCCGGGCGCGGCTTCGCTGTCGTAGCCGATGAAGTGCGTAAGTTGGCTGAAAAGACCATGCAGGCGACCGGGGCCGTCGGCAGTACCATCAGGGAAGTACAGGCCGGCGCCAAGGACAGTATAGCAGCCGTTGAGCATACCGCAGAAAAAGTGTTGCAGGGCGCGGATCTGGTTAATGAATCGGAAGTGGCATTGCAACATATCCTTGAACTTGCCGAATCCGTTGCGGATCAGATTAACGCCATTGCCGCCGCGACTGAAGAGCAGTCCGTATCCAGCGAGATGATAGGTCGTTCCACGACGGATGTACGGAATCTTGCTACCCAGACGGTAGAAGTATCCCTGAATTCGGAGCGGGCTATTGCCACTTTGAGCGATATCGCTTCGAATCTGAACGAAGTCATCGACAGCATGAGCGCCAAGGAGAAAAACTGATGTTTTTTATCCGGTCTTTTTTGATTGCCGCATGCGTATTCATCGGTATGCACACTGTGGCCCAAGCCGCCGGCACTGACGCCGACACGAAGTATATAGGCTCCGCCGCCTGTAAGCAGTGCCATGAACAGGAATACGAGCGTTTTTTCAAGTATTCGAAAAAGGCGCACTCAAAGCGGAATGTGGAGAAAATGCGCCCCAAACTCTCCAGGGAGGAACTGGAAGGCTGCTATTCTTGCCATACGACAGGATACGGCAAGAAAGGCGGTTTCGTAAGTTATGAGCAAACGCCCGGGCTTGGCGATATCGGCTGCGAAACCTGCCACGGCCCAGGGGCGGCCCATGCGGAATCCGGGGAGGTTGCGTCAATAATCCGCAAACCGAGCGTTGAAAGCTGTGACGTCTGCCATAATGCGGAACTCGTCCGGAGCTTCAACTTCAAACCCCTGCGTTACAGTGGAGCGCATTAGCGAACGAACTTCATACGAGGCTCTGTTGCAGGAAACGGTTGATTTGCGAAGTCTATCTGCTCCTGCAACAGAACCGAGGCAGCCGCCAAATTTTGGGCGGCTGCCCG
>WRKB01000171.1 GCA_009778295.1 Betaproteobacteria bacterium
AAATAATAACCCGCCGCAATGGCGCCGCCCACTGTATTGTAGGTTCTGCTGGCTCGCCCCCCGCTGCCGTTTATATCTCCGGTATTGGTGAGAGAATCAAGGAAACGCGGCGCCAGATAGAAACCGAGTTTTCCGCTGTTGCCGGCAGAGGCACCGGAATATGTATTGTGCGTACTGTCGCCCTGGCCGAAGGTATACTCCTGCCCCAAGACAGTCCCCGGCCAGATCAGGCTTGCGATCACAACAAAAAATCCCCAAATACGTCTCATCCTTCTCCTCGCTTTATACATTGAACTTGCCATACAAAAAATAATAAAAATATGTTGTCTCCTTCATACAAATTATATGCCATTCATTGATAATGGTGAAAAGTCGCTCTATACCTCTCTATCCCCTTTCCTTCATGCCGTACCGATATCAGCCAAACTATGTCAGCCAGTTGACAACTTGCCGGGAAGAACACATCCTGTTACCCTGAAAGGCAAGCTTCCTCCAGACTGGCAAGCTCTTTGCATTCTTGCTGGACGCCCATCTGCCGGTCGCGCGTTCTCTCGCGGGGGGACCTGGGGGCTGGTGGCGGGACGATATCCAGTCCTCCAGCGCGTCATCCCGGCATCATATGCCGTTTTGACGCCATAAGAAGAACTATGACAGGGATCTAAAAAGACCGTGACACGAACATCCACCTTGCTCGGACTCATCGCATTTCTCTGTATCGGCGTGCCGTTACTGAGCCTTTTGTCCGGCTTTGTCCCAGACAGAGAAGGTTCTACAATGCGCCGCCCAGCGAATACAAAAGCGCTTGCACCGCGCCCGGAAAGCACGACGCCGGACAGATTCCAGACCAAGGTGGACGGCGGCTGGTTTTACAGGGATGCCATTTCCAGGGAAGAACGATGGGCGCTAGGCTATGCAAAACCCCATACACGTGGCGAACTCATAGCTTTTACGGAAGACGGGGTTGTGCTCCTCACCGCTGCCGGAGTACGGACGCTGGAACCCGGCACGGGTGGAATGCCCTTTCATGCACAGCTATCATCTGAAGATCAACTTTTATTTACGGCATCTCCACCTACGCAGTATGGAGAGCCGCTGGATGTCACAGGGCGGCCCCTGCGTTGGATGAGCGCCCGGAAGCCCGGCGAGCAAACATTCAGCTGCCTACTCACGCCATCCGAGAAAAAGAAAGCTCCCGTCCAGCTTGCGGCTCTGCCGGAACACATCCGCGAAGACGGACGGCTTTTCAGCCGCGCGCAACGCTACAAGGCTCTGGTGGAACGCTTTGCAGACCACTATAAGATAAAAGCGGAACTCGTCTACGCCATCATCCACAACGAAAGCAACTTCCAGCCGGGCACCATAAGCAACCGCCAAGCCATGGGCCTCATGCAGCTCCTCCCCAGCACAGCCGGGGGGGAAGTGCATCAATTCCTGCACGGGCACCCCAGCGAACTGAACGCCGAAGAACTGATGAACCCGGAAAACAATCTGCGCTACGGCATCGCCTACCTGCATCTTCTGCTGACCCGGTACTTTGGGGAAGTAGCACACCCCGAATCTCGCGAATTTTGCACTATTGCGGGGTATAATCTGGGGCCTAACGCGCTGCTGAACACCTTCTCGCGTGACCGTGACGAAGCCATTGCCATCATCAACAGCCTCAGCCCGCAGGAACTTTATGAACGCTTGAAGGAACTGCCCGTGAGGGAAACACGCAGCTTTATTGCCCGAGTACTCAATTCCAAAAAAGAATTCTCAGATTTTCAATAGGACATTTTACATTTTTATACGGAGTAGTTTCCATGCACACCAGCTATCATCTTCCAAGCCTTTTGCTCACAGCGCTGCTTTTGGGCGGCTGCATCAGCCCCGCCGATTCCTCCGATTCCGCTGTTGCGGTCGTGGATTCTGCCCGTGTCTTCAAAGAAAGCGAACCAGGGAAAGCAGGGATTAAACACTTGGAAACCCTGCATGAATCCATGCAGACCGAACTCAACGCACTGCAGCAGGAATTGCAGGCCAAACCCAATGATGAAGCGCTGCAACAAAAACTTCAAGAAAAGTACATGGCCTACCAGCAACGTATCAGCGCTGAACAGCAACAGGTCATCAACACACTGAACGAGGCTATCCAGAAAGCCCTCGACGCCTGCCGCGTCCAGAAAAAACTGGCGCTTATCGTTGGTACGGATGTGGCGCTTTCACATGGCCCGTCAGCCGACATCACCGATGCGGTAATCAGCGAAGTGAATAAAGCCAAAGTGGAATTCCAGCCTATTGAACCGGAAGCCGAAGTCACAGCGCCTGTTACGCAGCCCACGCCAGCAGAAGCACCTCAGGCGGCGCCCCCCACGCAAAACGCTACCCAGGCGGCTCCCACGCAGAACGCTACTCAAGCGGCCCCCAAGGCTCCCGCCAAGAAGTAAATTCTCTTACTCCAATTCTACATCAACCTAACGGCATGGTTGATGTAGAATTGGAATTACTTCACCATACGCAGCAGGCGCACCAGCTGGTTGGAAAAGCCCGCTTCGTTGTCGTACCAAATGATAATCTTCGCCATCGTGCCGTTGATGACACGCGTGGAAATAGCATCTACCACGCCGCCGTAGATGCTGCCCACATAGTCAATAGACACGAGCGGCTCCTCGCTGTACCCCATGTTTCCGCGCAATGGCCCGGCAGCCGCTTCTCCAAGCGCCGCATTGATCGTTGCAACGGTGGCTTCCCGCCGGAGTTCACAAGTGAAATCCACCAGGGAAACATTGGGAGTAGGCACACGAACCGCCATGCCGTCCAGTTTGCCTTCCAGTTCGGGAATAACAAGTCCGGTAGCCTTGGCCGCGCCGGTAGACGTGGGAATCATGGAGACGCAAGCCGCGCGGGCGCGCCGCAGATCATTGTGAGAACCATCCAGAATACGCTGGCTCATGGTATAGGAATGGATGGTGGTCATCAGGCCGTGCCGTACGCCGAATGTCTCGTGCAGCACCTTCACCGTCGGAGCAAGACAGTTGGTGGTACAAGAGGCGGCGGAGATGACCCGATGTTCCCCGGCATTATATTTATCATGGTTCACGCCCATGACTACGGTCAGGTCGGCATCCTTGCACGGCGCACTGACCACGACTTTTTTCGCGCCACAACCCATGTGCTGCGCGAGACCCGCGCGATTTTTGATCGTGCCGGTGGTCTCCACGGCAATATCCACGCCCAAGCGGCCCCACTCCCATTCATTGGCGCGTTTACTCGTCACGGCGATGGGGCGGCCGTTGACGATCAGCCCTTTGTCGTCATGCGCCACCTCTCCCTTGAAAATACCGTGGACGGAATCATACTTAAAGAGATGGGCCAAGGTTGCATTGTCAGCTCTGGCGTTGATGGCCGTGATCAGCAATTGGTCGTCATCCGCCAGCAAGCGCAACAAATACCGGCCAATACGGCCAAAGCCATTTATGCCCAGATTGACGGCCATAGTCGCTCCTCCATCACTATCGCATTGCCATTGATACCGAACTACACCGGGAGTGCATGCTGAAAATCCGTTTCGAGCAGATAAGCAACGTGCGGGAACTATGCCTTGCCGGAACAGCCCATGACGTCGCGGATCTTGCGCTGTACCATCAGCTTCACCGCCTCGCGGGCGGGTTTCAAATAGTCGCGCGGATCAAAATGCTCAGGATATTCCATAAAATGCTGACGAATACAGGCAGTCACCGCAAGGCGGATATCCGTATCCACGTTAATCTTACATATGCCAAGACCCGCCGCCCTGCGCAGCATGTCTTCGGGCACACCCTTCGCGCCGCCGACCTTGCCGCCGTATTTGTTGCACATATCCACAAATTCCTGTGGAACCGAAGACGCACCGTGCAGCACCAACGGGTAGCCCGGCAAAAGTTTGCTGATCTTTTCCAGGCGAGGGAAGTCAAGCTGTGCATCTCCTTTGAACTTGTAGGCTCCGTGACTTGTGCCGATAGCGATTGCCAGTGAATCGCAACCCGAACGCTGCACAAATTCTACAGCCTGATCCGGGTCAGTATATACGGAATGCGTGGAACTGACGTGTTCCTCCACTCCCGCCAGTTTACCGAGTTCGGCTTCCACCCATACCCCCTTGCCGTGAGCGTATTCCACAACTTTCCTGGTGTTCGCTATATTTTCCTCAAAAGGCAGATGTGAACCGTCGAACATCACCGAGGTAAAACCACCATCAATGCAGGCCTTGCAAAGTTCAAAATCAGGTCCATGATCCAGATGCACCGCCACGGGCAAATCGCTTTCCTGCAAGGCTGCCTCCACCAGCTTCATCAGGTAGGCCTGCCCGGCGTATTTACGGGCCCCTGCGGAAACCTGCAGAATAAGAGGCGCTTTTTCTTCAGCCCCAGCCTGCATGATGCCTTGGACAATTTCCATGTTGTTCACATTGAAAGCGCCGATGGCGTAGCCTTCCTTATAGGCGCGCTCAAACATGTT
>WRKB01000172.1 GCA_009778295.1 Betaproteobacteria bacterium
CGTTTTGGAGGGATGGGCAGTGTTTCTGGCGGTGTTGTTGCCGCCGGGAATGATCTTGCTGGTGGAGGGCATAAGCGGCAGGCGGTTATGGTGCAGCTACATATGCCCGCAATCCGTATGTCTGGCCGTTGCGGCGCAGTGTCTTCCCGGTGGGTTTGGCATCAAATGGGCGCCCGAGCGTTGTGCCTGTCCGCATGATGACCGCCTATGCCAGCGCGTCTGTTCACTTGGCCTTATACCCAACCGGAAGGGGGGGCCACCCCGGAATGAATGCTCACAGTGCGCGCAATGCGTTAGCGCCTGCGAGAAGCGCGGAGCGGCATTGCGGATAGGTCTGTAAAAACATGTTCAACCTGAGAAGTTTCCTATATGCGTATCGGTCCCTTTACGTTTGAGGAGTTCAAGGCACGTGCGGCCGCTTTTCACGGGTATCCAGCCCCCGGGCTGTTACTGGGCGGCTATATGGTCGCCATGGCTCAGCGGGCGCTTCCCGAGGCGTGTCTTTTTGAAGCCATTGTAGAAACCAAAAAGTGCCTGCCGGATGCGGTTCAATTATTGACCTTGTGCAGCACGGGCAACAATTGGATGAAGGTCGTCAATCTCGGCAAGTACGCGGTGGCGCTTTTTGACAAATATACCGGCGAGGGATTTCGTGTCCATGTTGATATGGGACAACTGGGGGCTTTTCCGGAAATCAAAGCTTGGTTGCTCAAACAAAAAGCGAAAAAAGACCAGGACGCGGCAGAGCTTCTTGGGGAAATTGAACGTGCGGGCGACAGCATCTGCGCGATGCTGCCGGTGCGCATCCGGCCGGCCTTTTTGGGGCAGGCCCATATGGGGGACATAGGCATATGCCCGCAATGCGGAGAGGCGTATCCGCTGGAAGACGGCGTCTTGTGCCGGGGCTGCCAGGGAGAGGCTCCTTATGCCGCTTTGCTTGGCGACGCTACGCCGGGGAGCCCGCATCTGCGAGTTGTCCCTGTGGCGGAAGCGGTGGGAGAAAAAGCCTTGCACGACATGACCGAAATTATCCCAGGCGTTTCCAAGGGCGCGGTGTTTTCAGCCGGACAGCTCCTTTCAACGGGCGATGTCTGCCGCTTGCAGCAGATGGGGCGTTTTCACGTCGCCGTGGAGGATGCGGCTGACTTCCACGGTGCGCAGATTCATGAAAATGAGGGAGCGCAAGCATTTGCCCTGCGTATGGCAGGCGAAAATGTTGGTTTTTCCTTGCCGCCCAAAGAGGGAAAAATCAATCTGCACAGTACGGTTCACGGACTGTTGTGCGTAGATACGAAGCGCCTGGAAGCTTTTAATATGCTACCTGATGTCATGTGCGCGAGTCGTCAGGACGGCACGATCCTTGAGAGGGGAACGGAATTCGCTGGTACGCGGGTGATCCCGCTATATCTGCACGAAGACAAATTCGCGGCCGCCTTGAGTGTACTGGATGCGCCCCTGTTTTCCGTGGCGCCTTTGCGCGCTGCCAAGGTGGGCATTCTGGTGACCGGGACTGAAGTCTTCACGGGATTGGTTGAGGATAAATTCATTCCCATTATTTCATCCAAATTGTGGAACTATGGCTGTAGCGTGGTCAAGACGGAGATAGTTCCTGACGACAAAGCGCGGATTACCCGGGTGATTGAAGATATACGGGATGCCGGAGCCGACCTGCTGGTGACCACAGGCGGACTGTCTGTGGACCCGGATGACGTAACGCGTGCCGCGTTGCTGGAGGCGGGGCTTGTGGATGTCTTGTACGGCGCTCCGGTGCTGCCCGGTACAATGAGCCTGATCGGGCGCATTGCCGGGAAGGTGGGCGCTCCGCTGCCGGAAACGCCCCGTAAAGGGGCAAGCTGGACTATCCGGCAGCCTGAGGCGGAAGAAATGCAGGTCATCGGCGTACCGGCGTGCGCTCTGTATTTCAAGGTGACGCTTTTTGACATTCTCTTGCCGCGCCTGCTGGCCGGACGGCAGATTAGCCGGGCGGAGTTGGCTGCCTTAGGGGAAGGCGGCTTTTGCGCCAACTGTAAACTGTGTACATGGCCAAAGTGCTTTTTTGTAAAATAGGGTGGTGTCCTGTTAGAAATGGTACACCGTACTGCAAGGCTTTGCTTTACATCCTTGTCCGGCAGTACGTTCGGGGTGTTCTGGGGCTGGTGGGCTGCGGAGTCATTTTTTTCTGACAAGTTGTCATGTTTTTGTGCGAATTGCGGAAATTTTGGTGGAATTTTTCTTTGTTATATTTTTAACATGTTTATATTAAAGAATATATTTTATCAACCAAGGAGGTACACGCGGCATGTTTTTTGAATAATCGTTTGTAAAGATGCAAGGAACTGGATTTCTTTCAACAAGGAGGAGGTTATGGGAACACCCTGCACCGGCTCAGGGCTGAAATGCCTTTTGGGCGGCGTTGTGCTGGGCGTCGTGCTGCTTGCTGCTTCGGCTGCCGTCATGCGAGTCACGGATCAGAGGCCTTTCTGTTCCGGGTGCCATGTGATGGAGACCGCGGCGGTAACGCACAAGCGTTCCAGCCATGCCAATCAGGCATGCAATGACTGCCATACACCGGTAGCTTTAGGCTCCAAGCTGCCGTTCAAGGCCGCGTCGGGCTTGAGTGATTTTGTCGGGAACCTTTCCGGCAAAGAAATCAGCGTACCTGTCAGTCTTCGCACCAAGGATGTGGTCAACAACAACTGCAAGCACTGCCATGCCGTGACGAATATGAACGTTGCCAGCATGGAGTCCAAGGCATATTGCGTTGACTGCCACCGCAACATCGCGCACATGCGCGCCAAGCCCATCAGCACAAGGATGGTAGCCTATGAATAAGCGATTTTTTCTTCCGATTCTGGTCATTGTCGCCCTGGGCCTGCTTCTTGCGGGGGGCTGTTCCGATGTTGAAACCGAGCTGAAGACTCCTAAATATAAGACGGGACTTGCGGAAAAAGAACTCAGCAATGCGGCCATCGGCAAGGCTTTTCCGCAGCAATACAAGTCGTATCAGCAAAATGACGAATCTACGGTCATGACCGTATATAAAGGGTCCGTTCCCTTTAACAAGAATGACAATGTGGACAATCTGCCTGAAGGCTACAAGTACGCTCAGCCGTATTTGAAGAACCTGTGGCTCGGGTACCCGTTCATGTACGAGTACCGCGAGGCGCGCGGACATACCCACGCTGTTGAGGACTTTACGCATATTGACCGCATCAACCGTTACGCGGAAAAGGGCGGTTTGCCGGCTACCTGTTGGAACTGCAAGACGCCCAAGATGATGGAATGGGTGGCAAAGGACGGAGACAATTTCTGGAGCAAGGACGTTAACGAGTTCCGCGGCCAGTTGGATTCCCGGGATCACACCATCGGCTGCGCCAATTGCCATAACCCGACGGACATGTCTTTACGGCTGTACAGCGTGCCGCTGAAAGATTGGCTCAAGCGCAGCGGCCAGGATGAAAGCAAGCTGACCCGCAATGAAATGCGTTCGTTGGTATGCGCACAATGCCACGTGGAATACTATTTCACCAATCCCACCCAAGGCCCGGCGGCCAAGCCCGTGTTCCCCTGGGATAACGGCTTCAATCCTGAGGATATGTACCAGTACTACAAGACCCACGGTAAAGATAACGCGCCCTTCGCCGACTGGGTCCATCCCATTTCCAAGACGCCCATGATCAAGATGCAGCATCCGGAATATGAGACTTGGCGTGATGGGCCCCACGGCGCTGCGGGCGTAAGCTGCGCCGACTGCCATATGCCTTATCAGAAGGGTGAAGACAAGAAGAAGATGTCCAGCCATTGGTGGACTTCGCCGCTCAAGGACCCCGAACTGCATGCCTGCCGTCAGTGCCATGCAGACAAGAGCGCGGATTACCTCAAGGAGCGTGTACTCTATACGCAAAAGAAGACCTTCGATCAGTTGCTTATCGCCGAGGAAACATCCGTCAAGGCTCATGAGGCGGTGCATCAGGCCGATGCGTATACTGGAGCAAAGGCTGCCAACTTTGATAAATTGATGGCCGAAGCCCGCGAGATGATTCGCAAGGGGCAGTTGTTCTGGGATTACGTTTCTGCTGAAAATAGCGTTGGCTTCCACAATCCGGCCAAGGCGCTCGACACCTTGGCATCCTCAATCCAGTTCAGCCAGCGCGCCGTGGATTTGGCCTGCCAGGCGACGAATTTCGGTATCAGCCCGTTGTTTGTCCAGGATATTAAAACCCTGGTGCCGCCTATCGTCAAGATGAGCCGCAAGTTGCAACAGGATCCGGCCTACCTGCAGAGCCATCCCTGGCTGAAGGTACTGCCTGTATTCCCTGCCGCTGACCTGATGTGGGATGGGCAAAAGAAAATAGCCACCCCGTAGCAGGCATGCGTTAACGGCTTCTCCGTGCGTCTTACGAGGCACGGGGAGCTTAAACGTCTTCTGCCGCCCGGCCATGCTCCTGCATGGCCGGGCGCTTTTTTCTGCTAGAGCAATTTCACATTTTGAAATTGCCCTGGC
>WRKB01000173.1 GCA_009778295.1 Betaproteobacteria bacterium
CAAACTCTCGAAACGCCATGAAGTGGTCACCGGCGTACCCACAGGCTACAACCGCCTGGATCATCTGACCGCCGGACTACAGCCTTCGGATCTCATCATCGTGGCAGCGCGCCCCTCCATGGGCAAGACGGCCTTTGCCCTGAACATGGCCGTAAACGCGGCTGCAGACGATAACATCCCGGTCTGCGTTTTCTCCCTGGAAATGTCCATGGAACAACTGATGATGCGCATGCTGGCCGCCAGAGCGCGCGTGGATGCCTCACGCCTGCGCCGCCCCGCCTCCCTGAGCGATGAAGACTGGGCACATCTTATGAGCGCGGCGGACGAGTTAAGCCATGCGCCGCTTTTTATCGATGACACCCCGGCCCTCTCCACCCTGGAACTGAGTGCCCGTACCCGCCGGATCAAAGCGGAACGCGGCATAGGTTTGGTGATCGTGGACTATTTGCAGCTCATGCGTACCAGCCGCCGCACGGATTCCCGCGAGCTCGAAATTTCCGATATCTCCCGCTCGCTCAAAGCCTTGGCCAAGGAAACAGATATCCCCGTCGTCGCCCTTTCTCAACTCAACCGCAAGGTTGAAGATCGCGGCGACAAGCGCCCCATGCTTTCCGACCTGCGCGAATCCGGCGCCATCGAACAGGACGCCGACGTCATCTTCTTTATCTACCGCGACGATATATACAAATACCCCAAACCCTCCGAACGCCCCTTGGTGGGCGACGCCGAAATCATCATCGGCAAACAGCGTAACGGACCGGTAGGCCTGGTAGAGCTTTCCTTCCACTCCGCCTATACCGTGTTCGTGGATAAGGACTTCAGAACGCAGCCTTCCGAATCCCTGTAGCACACATGGTTCGCCTATGAAGCGTTTTTTTCCGGTCTGGCCTCTTTTTGCCCTTTTTCTCACTCTCAGCTCCTGCGCCGTCAAGCAGAAAGACACCCTGCCCGCTCCGCCGCCGGAAGGCGGCAACGATGTCATGACGGAGGACATCAAAGATCTTGTTGAGGCGCAGGACGGGCAGCTTGTCATTGAACAATGCAAAAAAGCCGCCAACGGCATCGGCAGGGAGCAATGCTACAAGTACAGCGCCACCCTGCAAACTATAACCGCCAACGAGCCTCCTCAAGGGAAAAGCACCAAAACAGTCAAGAAAAGCTCAACAACGAAGTCCGGCAAAAAAGTGGAGAAAATAAGGAAGATTGTGGTAAGCGGCCGTTGCCAGCCCCAGTGTCTGATCTACGCCCGGTGTCGTTCCGGCTTTATGAGTTGCCGCCTGGGCAACACGAACCCGCTTTCCTGGTGGCCGTGCGCGAAGTCGCAAGGTCTGACTTCCCAGATTCCGCTCCCAGGCAGCGTCATGCTGCTGGAAAAGCAGGACGATTCGCGCATGCGTGTGGGGCATGCCGTCTATGTGGAAGAAGTCTGCAAACTGAAAAACGGCCGTTTTTTGCTGCGCGTTTCGCACGCCAACTACAACCGGCGTTGCAGCCTGGATCTGGACGCCAAGGTGCTGTATGACCCCAAGAACAGGACGGCCGAATTCCTTTCCGGGGCTTGGGGAAAATGGGCGAAAAAGCTCAAGGCCTTCGGTTTCGTGACGGGGTAGCCATTTCACAAGGAGTGGCTATTTCTCCGGTACAGGGAGAATCTTTATCTTGCCGGTTTTCAGATCCTGGGTGATTTCTTCCATGCGTCCGGGGAGTTCTTCAGGGAAGGCGTCGCCTAGAGCGTGACGCATGACGCTCATGCTGGTAAGGCTCATCCCCGCGTTGCCGGCATTCATCTTTAAAATGCTTCCACCTTCAAAGGTGCCGGTGGTCAATGTTTCAATGGTATACCAGACGGCAATGTCCACCCGCTTCAGCAGCGAAGTAAGAATGTGGCCGGGCTTGATGGCATCCTGGTTTTTGTCCACGCCTATGGCATATGCCTTCGCGGCGTCCGCCGCCTCAAAGACGCCCAGGCCGGAACGGCCGGCCACATGCATAATCACGCGCGCTCCCTTGGCATACATATCTGCGGCAATAGTCCTGCCTTTGGCGGGGTCGTCGAACGATCCCACATACCCGGTCAACACCTTGAGCTGCGGGTTCACGTATGCAGCCCCTTGAACAAAACCGTTCCTGAACTCCTCCATCAGGCTGTTCCGCTCACCGCCAACCCATCCCAGGGCCGGATTCTTGCCCATACCGGGGACAGCTTCATGTCCGGCAAAAATCGCGGCGGCCGCGCCAGCCAGGAAGCCCCCTTCCCCAGAAGCGAAAACAACAGAAAGCACGTTGGGAGCGCTGACATCCATGTCAATGGAGGCAAAACGCTTTTGGGGATATTTAGCGGCGTATCCGGCAAGCACCCGCTGAAAGACGGGATCGCTCGCAATAATAAGATCAGCTCCGGACGAGGCAGTTTTTTCAAACAGCTTGTCAACGTCCGCGCTTTTATCGGCAACAACGAGCGCGTAGTTAATGCCAAAATCCCGCGCCGCACGCACAAGCCCTTCGTAGAGCGCATCGTTGTAAGAAGAATCGCCCAGATGGCCGGAAAGCAGAAGAACTACCTGCAATTGGTCATTGCCCGGCGATGTTTTCTGCGCAGGAACAGCCGCTGCGGCCGTTCCCGCACACCACAGCAGTGCCGCGCAGCAGATGACTTGTGCGATGCGAAAAAACATACTACCCCCACAATACCAAGTGGTTGCTCAAAGGCGCATCCAGACCGACCGTTGTCGGCATAACCCGGATTCCATAGGCATAGCGACCGTTTCTAGTCGCAGTGAAGGTGCCGGAAAAGATGAGCGCGTCGCCTTTCTGGTGCGGTGCAAGACGCACCACCTCGGGAGAGGAACAGAAGTCTCCTCCTTCCGCGATGCCGATAACCAGCTGCGCGAGGATTTCATCCGGCTGCATCTGTCCGGGTTCGACACGCACATGAACCGTAAGAGGCTGGCCGCATACCAAGACATCGGCATCCAGACCGACGACCTGGATGTCGCAGAGCCGCAAGGTGGCAAAACGGTTGGGAATCTCCTGCTTCCAAACAGCCAGATGGCGAGCCAGCGCCTGTTCTTTGCCGCCAACGCGGTCACGCCGGGCACTGGCATGTTTGTAGCTTTGTTCAAAGTAATCGCGCACCATGCGGTGGGAACTGTATTGCGCCGTCAGAGTCCGTACGGAATTCTTCGCCATGGCGATCCAACCGTGCGGCAAAGAACCGCGGGAACGCTCGAAGAACAACGGCACGACTTCCTCTTCCAGCAGCGTATACAAGGATTCCGCGTCGGAATAGTCTGCCTGGACATCCGGGGGCAATTCCTCGCCCACAACGGGGCCTATTGTCCAACCGTTACTGTCTGGCTCATCCCTGAGGTACCCCTCACACCACCAACCATCGGAGATGCTCAGGTTCAGCCCGCCATTTACCGGCAGCTTCTGTCCGCTGGTACCGCTGGCTTCGTACGGCCGACGGGGATTGTTGAGCCATACATCGCAGCCCTGCACAAGACCGCGCGAAACGGCGAGGCAATAGTCCTCAATAAAGAAGATGCGCCCCCTGAAGCGCGGGTCATTGACATAGCCCATGACTTCCCTGATGAGGTCAATGCCGGCTTGATCCGCCGGATGCGCCTTGCCGGCGAACACCAGGATCACCGGTTGCTGGGGATTGTTCAATATGTTGGCAAGACGATCCGGATCAGCGAAGATCAGGGTTGCACGCTTATACGGCGCGAAACGCCTGGCAAATCCGATGACCAGCGCTTCCTGCACGATGCCGGCCTGCATGGCCCGGCGTACTTCCCCTCCCAGGCCGAATTTGCGGCAGTGCTCATACAGATTGTCCCGCAGCACATCAAGCAGGGCTTTTTTCTGCGCCTGTCTCGCATCCCAAAATTCCGCATCCGGAATAGTGTTCACCTTGTTCCACACGGGCGAATCCGGCGGTTGCTGCATCCAGCCTTCGCCCAGGTATCTGTCAAGCAGAGGCCGCATGGCGTAGCCGACATAGGACGGCAGGTGGATTCCGTTGGTCACATAGCCTATGGGGACTTCGGAAATAGGCACGCCCTTCCAGAGGCCGCGCCACATATGCCTGGAAACAAGCCCGTGCAGACGGCTGACGCCGTTTGCCTTGCAGGAGAAGTTCAGTGCCAGCACCGTCATCTCGAAAGAGCCGCGGACAGAAGGATCAACGAGTCCAAGCCCCAGAAAATTCTGCCAGGAAAGCCCGAGGGCAGAGGCATAGCCAGTGAAATAGCGCTCAATAAGTTCGGGAGCGAAACGTTCATTGCCCGCATCAACCGGGGTGTGCGTTGTAAACACCGTATTAGAACGCACCAGTTCACTGGCTTCCGCGTAGGAAAGCCCTATCGTTTCCATGAGCGCACGGGTACGCTCAAGCACCATGAAGGCGGAATGCCCTTCATTGATATGGTATACGGCCACGCGCAGGCCAAGATTGCGCAACAGTCGCACCCCGCCGATGCCAAGAAGAATTTCCTGGCGCAGGCGCACATCGCGATCAGCTTCATACAGGCGCGC
>WRKB01000174.1 GCA_009778295.1 Betaproteobacteria bacterium
GGTTTCGGCGATCGCCGTAAGGCCATGCTGCAAGATATCGCCGTTCTCACCGGCGGGCAGGTAGCTTCCGAAGATATGGGCACCAAGCTTGAAAATCTCAACGTTGCCGATCTTGGCTCCGCCAAGCGCGTTGTCATTGACAAGGAAAACACCACGCTCGTGGACGGCGCCGGCAAGTCTGCCGACATCAAGGCCCGCGTGAAACAAATCCGCGCCCAAATTGAAGAAACAACCTCCGACTATGACCGCGAGAAGCTCCAGGAGCGTCTGGCCAAACTGGTGGGCGGTGTGGCCGTTGTCCATGTCGGCGCCGCAACTGAAACTGAAATGAAAGAAAAGAAAGACCGCGTGGAAGACGCTCTGAACGCTACCCGCGCTGCGGTTGAGGAAGGCGTCATCCCCGGCGGCGGTACCGCGTTTATCCGTGTATCCAAAGCATTGGGCGACATCAAGCTGGCAGACGATGATGAACTGGCCGGCGTGAACATCGTACGCCGGGCTATTGAAGAACCCTTGCGCCAGATCGCCGTCAATGCGGGTTTTGAAGGCTCCGTGGTGGTTGAAAAAGTGCGCGCCGGCAAGGACGGCTTCGGCTTCAACGCCGCTACCGGCGAATATGAAGACCTGACCAAGGCCGGGGTTATCGATCCCAAAAAAGTGGCCCGCACTGCCTTGCAAAACGCAGCTTCGGTGGCTTCGCTGCTGTTGACCACCGAATGCGCCGTTGCTGAAAAGCCCGAGCCCAAAAAGGATGCTCCGATGCCCGGCGGCGGCATGGGCGGCATGGGCGGCATGGGCGGCATGTACTAACACAATCCGCAACGCTTAACCGGCCTGCATAGGTGCCGGATGCGATGCCCCCGGAGGTTTGGCCTTCGGGGGCATTATACCCCGCATCAGGCCGGATATTTTCCTTTCAGGAGTACGCCATGTCTGAATCCGCAGCCACCTGCCATGAATTCCGGGCTGAAGTGCGCAAGGTGTTGAACATTATCACTCATTCGCTCTACACCAACCGCGAAATATTCCTGCGTGAACTCATATCCAACGCATCCGACGCCTTGGACAAGGTGCGCTTCCTGCAGAACCGCGGCGACAGCGTGCGTGAACCGGAACTCCCACTCGAAATTTCCATCACGATGGACAAGATCGCCAAAGCCCTGACCATTGCGGATACCGGCATCGGCATGAACCGCGAGGAAATGGTGGAAAATCTCGGGACCATCGCCAAATCAGGTTCCGAGCAGTTCCTGCGCGATCTGGCTGAAAGTTCCGGGGAAAAGGAAAATGGTCAGGGAGACGCTGCAAGCATCATCGGCCGTTTTGGCGTAGGTTTTTATGCGGTCTTTATGGTAGCGGACAAAGTTGAGGTCACTTCCCGCTCCGCGACGGACGACGCCCCCGCGTGCGTCTGGACCTCGGAGGGAGAAGGCGCGTTCACTGTGGCTCCGGCTGAGAACGGCCCCGCGCGCGGGACGGTGATCAGGGTGTATCTCAAAGAAGATGCTGCGGAATTTTTGGAAAAATATCGCCTTGAAGGCATTATCCGCAAACATTCCGCCTTCATCCCCTTTGCCGTCAAGGTGGAAACCGAACGGGTCAATACCACCCCCGCGCTATGGCGCGAACCCAAATTTTCCATCACCATGGAGCAGTATTCCGAATTCTATCAGTTTCTGACGCACGACACCAAGGCTCCGTTGGATACCCTGCACCTTGCCGTGGACGTGCCCGTGCAGTTTAACGCCCTCTTGTTCATCCCCGATGCAGAGCAGAACGATTTTTTCGGAGCGGCGCGGGACCATTGGGGACTTGATCTGTATGTGAAACGCGTGCTCATCCAACGCGAAAACAAGGAACTGCTCCCCGAATACCTGGGGTTCATGAAAGGTGTTGTGGATACCGAGGATCTACCGCTCAACATCTCGCGCGAAACCCTGCAGGAAAACGTGCTGCTGCGCAAAATCCAGCAGACTGTCGCCAAGCAGGCGCTGACGCACCTTGAACGTATGGCTGCCGACAAACCTGAAGATTATGCAAAATTTTGGAAGCTGCACGGCAAAATATTCAAACTCGGCTACCATGACTATGTAAACCGGGACCGCGTTGCCGCGCTGATGCGCTTCAATTCTTCCATCCACGGCACAGGCGGGGATCTCTGCTCGCTTGACGAATACATCGGCCGCGCCAGGGAAGGACAAAAGGACATCTGGTATCTTGCCGCGCCTGGGCACGAAGCGGCCAAGCTCAATCCCCACGGGGAGTTATTCCACAGAAAGGGCATAGAGCTTATGTATCTCTATGAGCCTATTGACGAATTCGTTGTGGAGGGGCTTGGCAAATACAAGGATTTTACCTTCAAATCCGTGGAAAATGTCAAAGAAGACGCCCTGGATGCCTTTGACGACATCGTGGATGCCGCCAAACCCAAACCCCGGGAACTGGCCGGGGAAGAATTGAGCGCTTTTGACGCGCTGATGGCGGGGATGAAAGACATCCTCGGCGACAGGGTCAAGGAGGTGCGTGTCTCCCACCGTCTGGCGGACAGCCCGGCCTGCCTTGTTTCGCCGGACGGCATGAGTTCCTCCATGGAAAAATTGCTGCGCGTCATGCAAAAAGATGAGACCGTTCCGCAAAAAATTCTGGAAATCAACCGTGACCATCCGCTCGCGCGCGCGTTGCTGCTCATCCATAAGGCCAACGCGCAGGACCCCTTGCTGGCCGATATGGTACAGACCCTATTCGACAACTGCCTGCTTATGGACGGCTACCTCAAAGACCCGCACGCTCTGGTCGCGCGTTCCAACAGCCTGCTGGAACGCACCGGACAATGGTATGCGGAATTACGGAAACTTTAGCGCATTCGTTCCATTTCGACCGCCTTCCATGCCTGGACCGTGTTCTTCAACAACATGGCGATAGTCATGGGGCCAACTCCTCCGGGAACCGGAGTGATGGCCTTGGCCTTGGCGCTGACCTGCGAAAAATCCACATCGCCGCACAGGCCGTCTTCGGTTCTGTGGATGCCCACATCAATGACCACGGCACCTTCACGCACCATGTCCCCGGTGATGCAGCGCGGCCGGCCCATGGCCAGGAAGAGAAAATCCGCGCGCCGGCAATGCCCGGCCAAATCTCGGGTACACGAATGGCAGACGGTCACCGTAGCATTGGCGTAGGGAGCCTGCCGGGCAAGCAGCAACGACAAGGGTTTTCCCACGATATTGGAACGCCCGATCACAACCGCTTCTTTGCCCGATGGCGAAAGCTCGTAGCGTCTGAGCAACTCCAGAATGCCGGCGGGCGTGCAGGGTACGAAGCCGGGCAATCCCAAAGCGAGTCGCCCCATATTTTCAGGATGAAAACCATCCACGTCCTTACGCGGGTCGATAGCCGCAAGACAGATTTGGCTGTCAATCCCTTTGGGCAGAGGAAGCTGCAACAGGATGCCGTCCACATCCAGGCGTTTGTTCAGCTTACCGATAAGAGTGAGCAACTCCTGCTGAGGAATCCCCGCCGGAAGCCGATACACAAAGGAAAGAACACCGGTCTGTTCACAAGCGCGCACCTTGCTGCGGACATACACGTGCGAGGCGGAATCTTCACCGACGAGAATAACCGCAAGACCGGGCGCTCGGCCGGCCCGCAACTGAAAGGCAAGGATTTCCCCGCGCAGTTCCTCCCGGATGCTTGCAGCCGTGACCTTGCCATCGAGAAGTATCATTACATGCACCTCTTTTGGGAGAAGTGTATCGGGCGAAGGCTCTTTTGGAAAGCCCAGGCAACAAACATCGGCGATCCACCCCTACCCGGTTGCTCGACGCGGGAGCAATGTCTTTATACCATAACACGCCAGAATAGATGTGCCTTTACCAACTCTCTCCTTGGGACTTTGCCCTCAGTCTGAGGATAAGTTCAAAGAAAATTGCCCTCAACATTTTTTTTGTGTATTCCTCATCCAATGCATGGCTTGAAATTGTCGCTTAACGGAGGACATATGCATCCGGAATACCAGAAAGAACTTCGCGCCATTCTTGATGCCGCACTGGCGGCTGTAGCTCCGGACGAAGCGCTGGCGCGCCATATGCGCATGCAGGAAGATGCACTGCTTGTGGGTGATGCAACATATGCACTGGATTCCCGCCGCTTGCTGGTTGTAGGGGCCGGTAAGGGTGCCGCGCCGATGGCGGCCGCACTGGAAGACATCCTTGGGGAACGTATCACGCAAGGCCAGATCATCGTCAAAGAAGGGCATGGCCTGCCACTCAAGCATATTCGCCTGGTAGAGGCCAGCCATCCTGTGCCGGACGAACGCGGCGAACGCGCCACCCACGAATTGCTGCGCATAGCGCACAGCGCCCGGAAGGACGACCTTGTGCTCTGTCTGCTGACAGGCGGCGCAAGCGCTCTGACCCCGGCCCTTGCGCAAGGCGTCAATCTGGCCGACATGCGCCGGACAACCGAACTTCTGCTCGAATGCGGCGCCACCATCCACGAAGTCAATGCGGTGCGTAAGCACCTTTCCGTCTACACCGGCGGCAGGCTC
>WRKB01000175.1 GCA_009778295.1 Betaproteobacteria bacterium
TCTGTGAGCCAAGCCTCGGCATGGCCGCCGTAATCGAGCCGGAAAACGCGTTTTTCGGTGAAGCGATCTTCTCATAATGAACCATTGGGGTAATTATGAGATGTCTTGTAGACATTTTTCCAGATTTTCCTGTATGCTTTTTTTATTGAAAGGCCAAATCCCGCATGTATTCGTCATGGGGGTTCTTCGTAAGGTGTGTTCAATGATTGCCAAGATAGTACTGCTTGTCGTTTTTTCCCTCATCACGGTCATCGTCGGCCTTCGTTTTCGTGGACGGGCCACTGATGTCAACGGCTTCGTGCTGGCCGGCCGTTCCGTTGGGCCATGGTTAAGTTCCTTTGCGTACGGAACGACATATTTTTCCGCAGTGGTTTTCGTGGGATATGCCGGGCAGTTCGGCTGGCTGTTCGGGACGGCGGCGATATGGATCGGATTGGGCAACGCCGTCATTGGTTCCCTGATGGCATGGGTGATCCTGGGGCGTCGCACGCGGATTATGACGAGGCATTTAAACAGCTCGACCATGCCGGAATTTTTCGGCAGCCGCTTCAATTCGAACGCGCTCAAACTCGTGGCGTCCGTTATCATTTTTGTCTTCCTCATCCCGTACACAGCCTCGCTGTACAATGGGCTTTCACGGCTGTTTGCCATGGCTTTCAATATAGATTTTACGGTTTGCATTGTTTTGACGGCTGTCCTGACGGGGGTCTACGTCATCGCCGGAGGGTATTTTGCCACGGCGGTCAACGACTTCATCCAGGGTATTGTCATGCTCGGCGGAATAATTGCGGTTATCGCGGCGGTTTTGCATGACAACGGAGGCTTTATCGCTTCGCTCGACACTCTCGCCCGCGTGGAGGATGCAGCCGTATCAAGCACGCCCGGGATATTCGCATCCTTTTTCGGGCCGTCGCCCCTGAACCTTTTGAGCGTGGTCATCCTGACCTCGCTCGGCACGTGGGGTCTGCCGCAAATGGTGCAGAAGTTCTATTCGATTACGTCCGAAAACGCGATCTTCAAAGGTACCGTCATATCGACATGCTTCGCGCTGATTGTGGCGGGAGGCTGCTATTTTCTGGGCGGTTTCGGGCGCTTGTATTCAAACGTGATCGATATACAGGCCAACGGCTACGATTCCATCATTCCAACGATGCTTTCGGGGCTTTCCCCGTTCCTGATAGGAATCACCGTGGTTTTAGTGCTTTCAGCATCGATGTCCACTCTGTCGTCGCTGGTCATGACCTCGTCAACGACGTTTACTCTCGATTTTCTGAAGGGCAGCTTCGCCAAAGATATGGATGAAAAAAAACAACTTATAACTATAAGGGGACTTGTCGCCCTGTTTATCATCATCTCATCCGTAATCGCCATAATTCAGCATAAGAGCAGCATTACCTTCATTGCGCAGCTCATGGGGATTTCGTGGGGAGCCCTTGCGGGGTCATTTCTGGCGCCGCTCTTCTACGGGCTGTACTGGAAGCGTACCAGCAACATGTCCATATGGTGCTGCTTCGCGTTCAGCACGTTGTTCATGACGGCGAACATTTTCTTCAAAGGCGCATTTCCGCTGATTTTGCAGTCGCCCATCAACGCAGGCGCTTTCGCCATGCTTGCCGGTCTTGTCATCGTGCCGGGAGTGAGCGCATTTTCAAAGCCCAAGGATGCAAGGTCGGTCGAGGCTTGCTTCGCCTGCTATGAGCAAACGACCACCGCAAACGTGTTGCAGACTCTCGACGGCAACGGCGCTACGGGGAATTGATGCGGCTTTGGCGGCTGCCTCGGCTCTGTTGCAGGAGCAGATAGACTTCGCAAATCAACCGTTTCCTGTAACAGAGCCTTTGCGAAAAGTCCGTTTTTGCCGTATTATTTCAGCGTAATCAATTCATAGCGCCCAGTGCCCAATCCGATTGCCTCGGAATGCGCGATCTGGCTTCGCCAGTCAGTTGCGGGATGGATGCTGTGGAAATGGTCGGCCTTCCCCGTGCAGCCGCACGGCGCGCCTTCTTCATGCCCGTGAGTTTCGGCCAGGGCTGAACCGGAGATGACTGGCGCGGCATTGACCATGTCGATACAGGCATGGTCCAGCGCCACCGGATCGAAACCGGCGAAGATGCCGATATCGGGTATGATTGCGGCATCGTTCTCCCCGTGACAATCACAATACGGTGATACCTGGTTCACAACGCTTATGTGAAAATGCGGCCTGCCGTCGAGTACGGCCTTGGCGTATTCCACCATCCGCATGTTCACGTCGTTGCTGCTGCCGTCAAACTTGGGGGCAATGGCGTTGAGATTGCAGGATGCAATACAACGGCCGCATCCTGCACACAATTCGTGATCAATCGTGGCCTTTTTATCCTCGCCGAAGATGATGGCCGCCTGATTGCAATACTTGGCGCATGTGCGGCAGCCGACGCATTTTTCCTGGTCTATTTCGGGTTTGCCGTTGCTGTGCATGGCCATTTTTCCGGCCCTGCTGCCGCTGCCCATGCCGATATTTTTGATGGCGCCGCCGAATCCGGTCAGTTCGTGTCCCTTGAAATGATTGAGGGAGATCAGGACGTCAGCGTCCATGATGGCGCGGCCTATCAGGGCGCTTTGCATGCAGATGCCCCCTTTGATGGGAACCTCAACATCGTCGGTGCCCCTGAGACCGTCGGCGATGATGACCTGGCAGCCGGTCGAAAAGGGAGAATATCCATTTTCGTAGGCCGCATCCAGGTGAAGCAGCGCGTTATTGCGCCGTCCCACATACAGCGTATTGCTGTCGGTAAGAAAAGGAAGGCCGCCAAGCTTTTTGACGCGATCCGACACGGTTTTGGCGAAATTCGGGCGCAAATACGCCAAATTGCCGGGCTCACCAAAATGGATTTTAATCGCCACAAAGGCATGCTGAAAATTGATCTGTTCAATACCGGCGGCCAATATAAGCCTATCCATTTTATCCAGCAAACTGGTGCCGACCCGACACCGCATGTCGGTGAAATATACTTTTGACGTTTCCACGGATGCTCCTGGAGTATTTGCATTTTGAGATTATCGCTTCACGGTCAACGAAGCTCGCCCCCAAATATTGGCACAGAATCGGCATAAAGGGAACGCCTTCAAAGATGCGCGGGGAGGGTATTGGCCTTCCCTGTAGCGCCCGCGCATACCTGGAAGGCGCAGAGTTCAGCCGATGATCTTGATGTGGCAGGCGCGTTCACGCGGCCCGTCGAATTCGCAGAAATACACGCCCTGCCATGTTCCGAGCCTGGGTTCTCCGTTTTCCACAATAATCGTCACGCTTGAACCGATGCAGCTCGCCTTCAGATGGGCAGCGCTATTGCCTTCGGAATGGCGAAACTCTCTTCTGTCAGGAAAGGCTTTTCCGAGTCCATAAAGCAAGTCTTTTACAACGTCAGGGTCTGCGTTTTCGTTTATGGTGACGCCTGCTGTTGTATGCGGACAGTATACGATGCACAGGCCGGCATCTACCCCGCTTTTTCTGATCATGTCTCTGACAGTGGATGTAATGTCGTAAAAACCTTCTTTTTCGGTCTTGAGGGTATACAACGATAATGAATTGGGGGGCATTTTTCTCCATCCTTGTATTCGGCTTTTTCCCTTCGTTCAACGGCATGGCGGACATCACCCGGTGGCGCGCCTGTTCTATAGCGGGAGTTCGTCCAGTTTGGCAACGCGCGGGGAATGCCTCAATATGCCGTCAGACTACAAGCCATCTCATAATCAACAGTCAGGTTGATTATGAGATGGCTTGCAGGACGCCAAACTTGGGTATCGCATTCCGGCTGAACGGATGAAGGCGAAGCAGCGGGCGTCTCCAGGATAATCTGCTCTACATCTAGTCGCTTGCAATAAAAAAGGATTCAATATATTATTGAGGAATTCCGGGCATGCAGCACTGCATGCTCCGGGTACCCGGCGGGCATGAGCCTGCCGCGCTACAGCCGAAAAAAATCGACATTGCAGGACGCAATGTCGCTGTAAAATCAAATCCTGGAAAAGCCCTCTTTGGCATTTCGCAAAGTTGTCTGACGTCCCAAAGCATTCCAAAGGAGTCATGTTATGGGTCAGGCCATTACCTATGCTGGCGATAAACTTGCTGTTCCTGACAAGCCAGTTATTCCTGTGATTCCCGGTGACGGCATCGGCCCGGATGTATGGGGCGCCGCGCGCGCGGTGGTGGAAGCCGCCTTGGTGAAAGCCTACGGGGGCAGGCGAGCCATTGAATGGTTGGAGATTGCAGCCGGGGAAAGCGCCTTCGCCAAAACGGGGGAATATTTGCCCAAAGCCAGCCTGGATGCCATCCGCCAGTATCGGGTGGCCATTAAGGGGCCCTTGAGTACGCCTGTAGGGAAGGGGTTTCGCAGCGTCAACGTCCAATTGCGCCTTGAACTGGATCTTTACGCCTGCGTGCGTCCCGTAAGCCATATTCCCGGGGTTCCCAGTCCTGTGCTGGCTCCGGAAAAAGTCAACATGGTCATCTTCCGCGAAAATACGGAAGATGTCTATGCGGGCATTGAATGGGCGGCAGGTACTCCCGA
>WRKB01000176.1 GCA_009778295.1 Betaproteobacteria bacterium
ATCCCAAAAGCGGAAAGACGGTCACGCAGGGCGTGTTGCCCCATGATCACCCGATAACAGCGCCAAAAAAGCAAAACAAAGAGCAGCATAACCAGACTGATGCCAATAAAACCCAACTCCTCGCCCAGTACGGCCATGATAAAATCGTTGTGCGCTTCCGGAAGATAAAACATCTTCTGTCGGCTTGCGCCCACGCCCACCCCGGAAAAGCCTCCCAGACCAAGGGCATACAGTGATTGTACGAGATGGTACCCTGCATTGTGCGCGTCCTGAAAAGGATCGCGAAAAGCCATCAAGCGCCGGGCGCGATATCCAGTGGTCAGTACAAGGGCCAACGCGCCGGCCAAGGCCATGCCCAGAGACACGAACAGATAGACAAAGCGCGTCCCCCCCGCCAAACACATGAAAAATAAAATACCCGCCAATACTACTGCACTGCCGAAGTCCGGCTGCAAGAGAAGCAAGAGACAAAAAAGCCCGGTCACAGCAAAAGGAGGAATAACTCCTTTGCTGAAGGTTTTCACCAAATCCTGCTTACTGCTCATAAAATAGGCCAGATAGAGCGCAAGAGCGATTTTTACAAATTCCATGGGCTGGAGGGAAAAGCCTCCCAAGGAAATCCAGCGTTTTGCGCCGTTAATTTTGGGCGCAAGGGGGGTCAACGTAATGAGCACAAGGATCAAAGCCCCGAACAGTGCGGGGTATTGCAAACGATACAGCCAGGAGCGCGGCAGCAAGGCAGCGCACCAGAGAGCGAGCGCTCCCATAGCCGCGAAGACCGTTTGTTTCTTGAAAAAAAAATATTTATCATTGTACATTTTTTCAGCCACAATGCCGCTGGCGCTAAGCACCATAATCAGTCCTATGCCTAGCAGCACGACAACCAGAGCCAGCATCCACCAGTCATAGGGAGCTTCTGCTTTTTCCTGATGAAGCACGGCGTTGCCCGCAAACTTGCTCATGACAAAAATTCCTTTACAATGCGCTTAAAATCGTTTCCACGCGCTTCGTAATTGGCGTACAGATCAAAACTCGCCGTGGCCGGAGCCAAAAGCACCACATCCCCGGTCTGCGCTCCTGCCGCGAGTATCCGCACAGCTTCTTCCAGCGTGGGACTCCAGTTGATGGGAACAATATCCCCCCAAGCCTTTTCGAAATATTCCCTGCTGTCGCCAAAAAGACCCACTACATGTACGCGTTCTCGTATCAACTCGCGCAGGGACGCAAGATCTCCTCCCTTGAACTTTCCCCCGGCAAGGAGACGCACAGGGCGTTCAAAAGCCTCCAGAGCCACTTTCAAGGCAGTCACGGTCGTACATTTTGAATCATTGACAAACAACACGCCGTTTTTTTCGCCAACCCTTTCCAGTCGGTGCGGCAAAGGCTTAAAGGCGAGCACAGCCTGGGCGGCCTGTTCCTCGGAAACGCCAAATTCCCGGCAAGCTTGGTACGCGGCTTCCATATTCGCCTGGTTATGTTCCCCCAAAAGCTGTGTCCGGGAAAATCGGCTGCAGGGAGCAAAATATACCTGACGCGCCTTGATGGGCATGCGTTTGACCAAAGGCTCAAGCCCTCTGCCCAGCACAGCAAGGTCTCCCTCGTCCTGCCAGCGGAAAAGGCGAAATTTGGCTTCAATATACTCCCGCATATCCATATGGTAATCAAGGTGGTTCTCAGCAATATTCAATAACACGCTTACTCTCGGGTGAAAGGAGGAACATGTCTGGAGCTGAAAACTGGAAATTTCCAGCACAAGTACATCGGCCTGTCTGCCATCCAGCACATATTCGGACAGTGGAGTACCGATATTTCCCCCCAAAAAAACGCTCAGTCCCTGCCGGCGCAGCATGGCGGCGGCTAGGCTTGCCGTGGTGGTTTTACCGCTTGTTCCACTCACGGCAAGCACAGGCTCGCCTCGGAGCTGCCGCCAGGCCAGCTCCATTTCCGCCAGCAGTTCCGGCCTCTCCGCCAGAGAGTCCGGAAGCAAAGGGGAAATTTTAGCCACAGGTATGCCTGGACTCAAAACCAGGAAATCCAGTTCTGTAAAATGCTGTGGCGTATGCTCGCCACAAATGAGTTGCACTTTGTTCTGCTCTATGAATGCCCGGGCCTCGACTGAAATTTTTTTTTCGTCACGCTCAAGAAGACGCATCTCAACACCAAGGCGGCATAAAAGCTTGAGCGCGGCCATGCCGGAACGTCCGGCGCCGAGTACAGCCACTCTATCGCCCTCACCCACAGGCCGCGTTCTGATATGCTGATGCGTCATTGTTCGTCTCCTCAGCGCAACTTAAGCACCGAAAGGGCCACCAGCCCGAACAAAGCCGAAGTTATCCAGAAACGGATGATGATCTTGGACTCGGGAATGCCCTTCAGCTCAAAATGATGATGCAAAGGCGCCATGCGGAAGATGCGCTTACCGCCTGTCCATTTGAAATAGCCCACCTGCAGAATGACGGAGAGCGTCTCCGCGACAAAAAGCCCCCCAGCAAGGACCAGAACGAGCTCCTGCTTGCAAAGCACAGCAAGAAAGCCCAAAATCCCCCCAAGGCTCAAGGAACCCACATCGCCCATAAAAACCTGCGCCGGGTAAGCGTTGAACCAGAGGAATCCAAGCCCCGCTCCAATAAGCGCACCGCATAGAACAGTCACTTCGCCCACACCCGGCAGAAACGGAAACAACAAATACGCCGCAATATGGGCATGCCCGCACACGTACATAAAAACAGCCAATACTCCGCCTGCTACAATAGTCGGCCCTATAGCCAAACCGTCCAATCCATCGGTAAGGTTCACTCCATTGGAAGACCCCATCATCACGGCTATGGCGAAGGGAACATAGAACCATCCCAAATCCGGATTGACTTCTTTAAGGAAAGGCACAGCCAGCTTGCTGGAAAACGCGGGATCATTGAACAGCAACAACATGCCGGCTGTTGCTGCAAGCGCCTGTCCGGCCAGTTTCATATGAGGGGAAAGCCCCTTGTTGCTGCTGCGGCTGATTTTCAAATAATCATCCCAAAAACCCACCAGCGCAAAACCCCAAAAGACCAACAGGGCAATCCATATATAATGGCTGCGCAGATCCGCCCACAAAAGCACGCTGACTGTCAAAGAAAAGGCAATAAGCAAGCCCCCCATGGTCGGGGTTCCCGCCTTGGACTGGTGCGCCACAACATCTTCATTGACTTGTTGAGCGTATCTGAGGCGGCGCAACCAGCGTATAAACGCAGGCCCAATAAAAATGGAAAGCAACAGTGCGGTGAGCAAGGCCCAGACCGAACGGAAGGTGATGTACCGGAATACATTAAGAAACGTCCACTCGGAAGCAAGCGGCACAAGCAGATTATAAAGCATATCCACATTCCCTGTTTTCAAAGGCCGCTACGAATTCTTCCAGGCGATTGAAACGAGACCCCTTGAACAAAACAAGTCCACCGGAACAATCCAGACGTTCAAAGGCACGGCAAAATTCTTCCGGGCTGTCCACCGGAATGAATGCCCCAGCATACTGTTCGCGTTCAAGCCCGTTAAGGACAGCCTCCCTATAGCCGCCTTTCCAAAAAATCGCCTCTGGAAAGGCTGCGGCCAGAACACGTCCGAGTTGTTCATGCTCCGCTTCCGCTACTTCACCCAACTCGCCCATCTCCCCCATCACGCAAACAAGCGGACTGCCCTGCGCCGTTTCCACAGCAGCTTCCAGCATGCGGCGGCAGGAAAGCGGATTGGCGTTATAACTGTCGTCAATAACCAGCCAAGGACCTGCTGCCCGATGCGCGAAGCGTTGTATTGGCAGGCAGGCATCGACGAAACCTTCGGCAATGGCCGTACGGCTTATGCCGAGTAAATCCGCGCTTGCAGCCACGGCAATGATGTTTTCCGCGCCATAACGTCCGCGAAAAGGGGCTTCTATATCCAAGGGTGCGCCGTCCAGCCACAGACGATACAAACCACGGCCCTCTGCCGCCGGCCCGCTATAGGCAGCTCTATAGGTCACCTGTTTGCCATCCGCGCTGAAGAAGTACAGATTTGAAGACACGTTTCGGCATTCCCGCACGAGCTCCGGATAATCGGCACTCACCAATCCCATTCCTCTACAAGTTATATATTTCAGAAGCTGTGCTTTGTAATAAGGGACTTTCCTCGCACCGAGGCCTTCGGCATGCCCAGTCCCGGCATTCAGAATAACCGCCAGATCAGGCCGCAAAATCTCCCCCAGTTCATCCATATCGTGTGACTGGCTGATACCCACTTCCATTACCCAAAACTCTTCCGCGCCGTTGGTGTCCAAGATGGAAAGCGCCAGCCCGATCTGGTTGTTCAAATTCAAGGGATTTTTTGCCGTCGCTCCGCGACGGGAGAGCAGCTGCGCCAGGATTTCCTTGACTGTCGTTTTGCCCGCGGTACCGGTCACACCGATCACCTTGGCGTTACACCGCCGCCGCCAGTGTGACGCAATCTGTCCAAGCGCGCGCACCGTATCGGGCACAAGCAGAACCGGCGACCCTGTCGGCAAATTCTCAGGCATGCGCTGGGCCAAAATGGCTCCTGCGCCGGCCTCAAGAGCGTCTCTGGCAAAATCGTGCCCGTCGACACACTTCCCGGG